>JBFGOQ010000012.1:0-52871 GCA_041565075.1 Gammaproteobacteria bacterium | reverse complement strand
GACCCCCGCGGCAACGGCGGCCCTGGCCAATACCGGAATAAATTCGCGCTGACCACCCGAAGCCGTGCCGCGCCCACCCGGCAATTGCACGGAGTGCGTCGCATCGAAGACTACCGGCGCATCGCACTCGCGCATGATTGCCAGCGAACGCATATCGGAAACCAGGTTATTGTAGCCAAAGGAAAACCCACGCTCGCATACCATGATCTGCTGGTTGCCGGTGGAGCGCGCCTTGTCCACTACATTTTTCATCTCCCACGGTGACAAGAACTGGCCCTTCTTGATATTTACCGGCACGCCACTCTCGGCAACCTTGAGGATAAAATTGGTTTGCCTGCAAAGAAATGCCGGCGTTTGCAGGACGTCGACCACAGCAGCCACTTCGTTAAATGCCGTGTCTTCATGCACGTCGGTCAAGACCGCCACATCCAGCTGACTTTTTACTTCACCAAGAATGCGCAGGCCCTCGTCCATGCCAGGCCCGCGAAAACTGCCCAGTGATGAACGATTGGCCTTGTCGAAAGATGACTTGTAAATAAAAGGAATGCCAAGCTCCGCCGTGATCGCCTTTAGCTCCCCGGCCGTATCGATGGCCAGCTGCTCGCTCTCGACCACGCAGGGGCCCGCAATCAGAAAAAACGGCTGATCGATACCGACTTCAAAACCGCAGAGCTTCATGCCCGCACTGCCCGGGGCGTCTGGCGAGCGTGGTAGGCATTTGCCGCGGTTATGAATCCTGAAAACAGCGGATGCCCGTCACGCGGCGTGGAAGTGAATTCGGGGTGGAACTGGCAAGCCAGAAACCAGGGGTGGTCGGGCAGTTCTATGATCTCGACAAGGCCATCACGAGAGCGCCCGGAAAATACCATGCCCAGGGCGGTGAATTTCTCCAGGTAGCCGTTGTTAAATTCATAACGGTGGCGATGGCGCTCGACAATGACGTCCTCGCCATAGAGCGTGTGCGCCCGCGAACCCGGTTCGAGCAGGCACTCCTGGGCACCCAGGCGCATCGTGCCGCCATAATGGGAATCGCGATTGCGTATTTCCACACGCCCGCTGACGTCCTGCCACTCGGTGATCAACGCAATAACCGGGTGGGGTGTCGCCGGATCAAACTCCGTGCTGCTGGCGCCCTCCAGGCCCGCCACGTTGCGGGCGAATTCCATCACCGCCACCTGCAGCCCGAGGCAGATACCCAGGTAAGGAATGCCACGCTCCCGTGCCATTCTGACGGCGGCAACTTTGCCCTCTGCTCCGCGTTCACCGAAACCGCCAGGCACTAAAATAGCATCCATGCTGTCCAGTCGCTTGGTGCCTTCGTGTTCGACATCTTCGGATTCGATGTAATGGATATGCACCTTGGTGCCGGTATGGATACCAGCGTGCACCAGTGCTTCGGTCAGCGAAATATAGGAGTCTTTCAGATCCATGTACTTGCCGACCATGGCCACGTGCACTTCGGTTTTTGGTCCGGCTTTGGCAGTTACCACGCGTTGCCATTGCGAAAGGTCTGCAGGCGGCAGATCGAGACTCAGTTTTTGCACAACGATGTCGTCGAGGCCCTCATCGTGCAGCATCAAAGGGATCTTGTAGATGTCATCGGCGTCGTGAGCCGAGATGACCGCACGTTCTTCTACATTTGTGAACAAAGCAATTTTGCGTCTTTCCTCGTCCGGGACCGGCTGTTCGGCGCGGCATAAAAGCACGTCTGGCTGGATGCCGATGGAACGCAGCTCCTTCACGGAATGCTGGGTGGGTTTGGTTTTGATTTCGGCGGAAGCTTTTATATAAGGCACCAGGGTGAGGTGCATGTACAACACTTGCCCGCGCCCTTTTTCGACGCCAAACTGACGAATCGCTTCGAGGAAAGGCAGGGATTCAATATCGCCGACGGTACCGCCTATTTCCACCATGCAGATATCGGCATCGCCGGCGCCCCTTTCTATGCTTTCCTTGATCTCGTTGGTGATGTGCGGGATAACCTGGACGGTGGCGCCGAGGTAATCCCCGCGACGCTCCTTGCGAATGACGCTTTCGTAAATTCTCCCGGTGGTAAAATTGCTGTCGCGGCCCGTGGTCGTGCGAACGAAACGTTCATAGTGACCGAGATCCAGATCCGTTTCGGTGCCGTCGTGGGTGACGAATACTTCGCCATGTTGAAACGGGCTCATGGTGCCCGGATCAACATTCAGGTAGGGATCGAGCTTGATCATGCTGACCCGCATGCCGCGCGACTCCATGATCGCGCCCAGAGACGCCGCAGCAATGCCTTTTCCCAACGAGGAAACAACACCACCGGTGATAAAGATATAACGAGTCATGAACGGGGTTCCGCCGCCGGATTGGCACCCTAAGCGAGGGTGCAGGACGGATGGACAAGCTACCAGAAGCGGGCTTTAACCACAACGAACAGGCGCTTAAAGGGGCGGGTGCCCCTGCCATTCAAAACGCAGCCCGCGCCCGCCATTGGCAGCACTAAACTCGTCTTCGGCCCACAGATCTGCCACCGCGAGAAGGCAGCCGTCCAGGTACACCAACGGCACCCGTTCGCGCATCCACGGCACCACGCCGCGCTCCTGGAACAGGTTGCGCAAAGTTCGGTGGTGGCGATCCCCCATGGGCCGCAGACGTTCACCGCCCTCGCGAAAGCGCACGGTGATATTTCCCGCTGCCAGGCGCTGCGCATCGATACCCCCACGGGCTGCCGGCGCAACGCTGAGGCGACCCGCCCGGCCCGGCAGTAACAAGGAACTGCCTGCATCCCAGGTCACTTGCCACCCGCGGGGCACAGGCGGCAGCGGCGGCATGATGTATAGCAGGCCCCGGTGGCGCCTGATTTCTGCGCCTTCCCAGGCAACCACCGGTTCGGCATCGTGGGCGGCGCCCATCAGTGTTGTCGCCACAGAATCCAGCCGCGCAGTCGACGGCATCTGAAAACCCGCGTCTCGAATCCAGTGACGCAACAGATTGCGCACGCGTGCGGGAGACAGCCCTTTCAGGCGGTCGAGGTCAAGGGTACTGCCGGGCCCGTGCGCGCGGCGAATATCCTCGCGGGCCAAATCTGCGAGCAGTGTGGCAGCGGCGCTGACATGTTCAGCGCAACGCGAGACATTGACAACAGCGGCGGGCCAGCGCCTCGCCAGCGGTCCGGCTATTTCATTGCGCAAGAAGCCACGATCGAATCTCGAATCCTCATTGCTGGGGTCTTCGAGCCATTCAAGTGCATGGGCACGGGCATAGTCCCCGAGTGCCTTGCGCGGCATATTCAGGAATGGCCGCAACAGCCGTCCCGGTCCGATTTCGCGGGCGGCGGGAATACCTGCGAGCCCTTCAACGCCGGCACCGCGCATGAGCCGCATCAGCACGGTTTCCAGCTGGTCATCGCCATGATGCGCCATCAGCAGCGCATCGTTGGGCTGCATACACTTGGTCAGCAGTTGATAACGGGCGTGCCGCGCCGCGGCCTCCAGGCTCTCGCCGCTGCTCACGGGCACCTGCGCATAATAAACGTTGAGCCCAACACCCAGCGACTCGCACATGTTGCGACAATGTCGCGTCCAGGCATCGGCATCCGGGTGCAGGCCGTGGTGCACGTGAACTGCGCCGAGACCGAGTCCTCGTCGGGCCTGCGCATACGCCGCCATTGCGTGCAGCAGCACTGTCGAATCCATGCCGCCGCTGAGCGCGACGAGATAACGATTAACGCCTGGCCAGTCGGCCAGTGCTGCCAGCATTTGCTCGGGATCAGAAGACATGATTCAGGTGGCGGTGCGCTTCAGCCCTTCTGAAATGCTCCGAAATTGCGCCAGCGTTGATAGCGCTGCTGCTGCAGTTTGTCCGGTCGTTTTGCTTCCAGCTCACGCAGGCGTTCGCACAGGGTATTTTCCAGTGTCTGCGCCATCGCATCCGGA
This sequence comes from Gammaproteobacteria bacterium, assembly GCA_041565075.1. Classification (GTDB taxonomy): domain Bacteria; phylum Pseudomonadota; class Gammaproteobacteria; order Steroidobacterales; family JABDLF01; genus JABDLF01. The sequence continues at coordinate 48,960 of JBFGOQ010000012.1, read as the reverse complement.
TCGCGATGCGCGCCTCCCAACGGTTCCTGGATCACCTCGTCGATCAGCTTGAGCGCCAGAATGCGATCCGCCGTCACGCCCATGGCATCCGCCGCATCCTGAGCCCGCTCGGCGCTCTTCCACAAGATTGATGCACAACCCTCGGGGGAAATGACCGAATAGATACTGTACTGGAGCATGAGTACGCGATCACCAACGCCAATTGCCAGCGCACCGCCGGAGCCACCCTCGCCAATCACGGTGCAGATAACCGGCACCTTGAGTTCTGACATAACTGCAAGATTCCGGGCGATGGCTTCGCTTTGCCCGCGCTCTTCTGCCCCGACGCCGGGATAGGCGCCCGGCGTGTCAATAAAGGTCAGTATAGGCAGGGAAAAGCGTTCAGCGAGTTTCATCAGGCGCATCGCTTTGCGATAGCCTTCCGGGCGCGGCATACCGAAATTGCGGCGCACTTTTTCCTTGGTATCTCGCCCCTTCTGATGGCCGATGACCATGACCGGGCGGCCAGCCAGCCTGGCCATGCCGCCAACCACCGCCGGGTCGTCCGCGAAACTGCGATCACCATGCAACTCCGTGAAGCCAGTGAATATCTTGTCAACGTAGTCCAGAAAGTAGGGCCGCTGCGGATGGCGTGCAACCTGGGTGACCTGCCAGGCCGAAAGCCCGGCAAAAATGGATTTCGTCAGCGCCTTGCTCTTAGCCTGCAGGCGCGCGATCTCCTCGCCGATGTTGACCTTGCTGTCGTCGGAGACATAGCGCAATTCCTCGATCTTGGCTTCGAGTTCCGCGATAGGTTGTTCAAAATCAAGGAAGTTAAGGTTCATCTGGCGAGCCCGGCCGGAATCAGCGCACCATAAACCCAGTCCCGGGTACTTACAAGTCGCTGCCGAGGTGGTTCTTTGGCGGATAGATGATTCGCAATCCGTCGCGCCCGACAAGCTCCTCCAGCTGACCGATCAATTCGCGGGTCGGCCGCACGCGCCATTCCTGGCCCAATGTAAGGCGTGCCTGGGCACCCGCGCCGCGATACTGCACGGCAACCCCGCAGCTGCCCTGGCGATAGGGTTTGAGCGTCGACTTGAGACGTTCGACAAAGGCGCTGCCTGCAGCATCCTCGGGCCACAGCAACACGATGCGCCCGGCGAACTTCTCTCTGGCCTGATCGATATCCATTACCTGGCTGGCAGTCACCCGCCAGGCGCCGATAAAATCATCGAAAGCAAGGCGGCCCTCGATTACCAGGATCGAATCCTTGGCAATGATGTTACGAAATTTGTGAAATACATCGTCAAACAGGGTCACCTCGATACGAGCTGTCCGGTCATCCAGCGTAATACTTACCCGTCGACCGCGACGACGCATGTCCAGAACCAGGCCGGCAACCGTCACTTGTCGCGCCCCGTTGAAACCGCCACGCCCCGTACCTGCAACAGGTTCGGCACTTACCAGGTCGACAATACGACCGTTCGTGAAATGCCCGAGATCGGCCTCGAACTCATTGATCGGGTGGCCGGTCAGATACAGACCCAGGGTCTCGCGTTCGCCGGCCAGACGCTGGGCTTCGCTCCAATCGGGCAGCGTTTCGCTGACGCTGGATCTGCTCTCAGTGACGGGCGCGACAGCGGCTGCTGCAGCAAGTCCGAATAAGTCAGACTGTCCGGCCGCTTGCGCCCGGGCCATCTGTTCGGCTGCCTGCACGCACTCCGGCAGCCGTGCCGACAAGGTGGCTCGATTGGCGCCGAAACAGTCCATCGCCCCCGCACGCAACAATGCATCGAGCACACGCCGATTGGTTTTTTGCAGGTCGCAGCGCCGGCACAGGTCATCGAGATCCTTAAAGGCACCATTTTGCTCCCGCTCATGCAGCAGAGATTCGACGGCTGCATGTCCGACGCCCTTGATTGCACCGAGGCCATAACGAATGCTCGCCGTTCCTGAAACGCCGAAGGTGTAGTCGGAAGCGTTTACATCGGGTGGCTCCACGCGCAGTCCCATGTCATTGCATTCGTCAATGAGCATCACGACTTTGTCGGTATTGTCCATATCGGCCGACAACACCGAAGCCATGAAAGCAGCCGGATAATGCGCCTTCAGCCAGGCGGTCTGGTAGGACAGCAATGCATAGGCCGCGGAATGCGACTTGTTAAAGCCATAGCCGGCAAACTTTTCTATCAGGTCGAATATGCGGGTGGCCACCCTGTCATCTACGCCATTGGCCACCGCGCCGTTGACAAAAATTGAGCGTTGCTTGGCCATCTCTTTGGGCTTTTTCTTGCCCATCGCCCGGCGCAGCAGGTCGGCGGCTCCCAGCGTGTAGCCTGACAGCAAGCGCGCGATCTCCATGACCTGCTCCTGATACAGGATGACCCCGTAGGTCGGCTTCAGAATGCGCTCCAGCATGGGGTGCAGGTAATCGATGCGTTCGCGCCGGTCATGCTTGCGGCGGATGAAGTCTTCCACCATGCCGGACTGCAGCGGCCCCGGCCGGAACAGGGCAACCAAAGCTACAATTTCATCAAAAACATCAGGTTGCAGCCGTTTTATCAAATCTTTCATACCACGGGATTCCAGCTGGAACACCGCGGTCGTGGCGCAGCGCTTGAGCAGCGCAAAGGTCGCCGGATCGTCCATGGGAATCTTCTCGATCACCAGCGGTGCTTCGCCCTCGCGTTCGCGCTGACGGTTTACCCGCTTCACCGCCCTGTCGATGATGGTCAGCGTGCGCAAACCCAGAAAGTCGAATTTCACCAGACCCGCCGCTTCAACATCATCCTTGTCGAGTTGGGTCACGACATTGGCGCCACCTTCTTCGCAATAAAGCGGCGTGAAGCGCGTGAGTTCGGTCGGCGCGATCACCACACCACCGGCATGCTTGCCCGCATTGCGCGCCAGCCCCTCGAGTGAACGCGCCAGGTCGATCAATTCCCTGACCTCTTCATCGTCCTCGTAGAGGTTTCTCAGTTCAGCATCCTGCTGCAGTGCCTTGTCCAGTGTCATACCGATCTCGAAGGGCACCAGCTTGGCAATTCGGTCGACGTAACCGTACGGATGGCCGAGCACCCTGCCAACGTCGCGGATAACGGCGCGGGCAGCCATGCTGCCGTAAGTGATGATCTGGGAAACTTTTTCGCGACCGTAGCGGCCGGCCACGTACTCGATCACGCGATCCCTGCCTTCCATGCAGAAGTCCACGTCGAAATCCGGCATCGAGACCCGCTCCGGGTTGAGGAACCGTTCGAACAGGAGGTCGTGTTGTAAGGGATCGATGTCGGTGATTCCCAGTACATAGGCAACCAGGGATCCGGCACCGGATCCGCGACCCGGCCCCACCGGCACGTCGTTGTCGCGGGCCCAGTGAATAAAATCGGCAACGATAAGGAAGTAGCCCGCGAAACCCATCGCACAAATAACGTCGAGTTCGCTTGCCAGACGTTCGCGATAAGGCTCCCGATCCAGCGGCCCGCTGGCAGTCGCAAACCTGCCCTGCAGGCCTGCCTCGGCCTGTGCGCGCAAATACGCGTCGACATCCTGCTCGTCCGGCACCGGGAATTCCGGCAAGAAACTCTCACCCAGGCGCAGTTCCAGATTGCAGCGCCGGGCAATCTCCACGCTGTTGGTCAGCGCCTCTGGAATATCCCGAAACAGGTGAGCCATTTCGGCCGGCGACTTAAGGCACTGACCGGGTACATGCCTGCGCGGGCGACTGGCATCGGTCAACAGGTTGCCCTCATGAATACATACCCTGGCCTCGTGCGCATCGAAGTCGGCTTCCTCCAGAAAACGCACGTCGTTGGTGGCAACAACGGGTACGCCTTCCTGTGCTGCCAGGCTCACCGCATCATGCAGGTAAGCCTCCTCGCCGGGATGACCGCAGCGTTGCAGCTCGAGGTAAAACCGCTCGGCAAAAAACCTGCGCCAGAATTGCAAGGCCGACAGGGCAGCTGCAGCCCGCCCCCCGAGTAAATGCTGGCCAATATCGCCCTCGCGCGCGCCGGAAAGTGCAATGAGTCCTTCGGTGTTGTCGATATCGAGCCAGTCACGGTCGATCATCGCCCGACCGCGGTGCTGCCCCTCGAGATAGCTGCGGGTGACCAGTGCCGTGAGGTTCCGGTAGCCACGCTTGTCGATACACAGTAGCGTCAGCCGGCTTGGCTGTGTCGCGTCTTCCTCGCGGACCCAGGCGTCCACGCCAATGATGGGCTTGATGCCTTTGCGTTCCGCCGCGGTATAGAACTTGATCATCGCGAAGAGATTGCTTTGATCCGTCATCGCAATGGCAGGCATGCGCAGCTCGGCCACCTTTTGCATCAGTGCGGGCACGCGGATCACACTGTCGACCAGCGAATACTCGGTATGCACGCGCAGATGTACGAAACTTGTGTTCATGCGGATTGTCGACGCGCTTTTCTGACCGGTGCGAAACTCTGGCGGTGTTGCGGGCTGGGGCCGTGGCGCTGCAGTCGCTCCAGGTGCAAGGCGGTAGGATAACCCTTGTGGCGGTCAAAGCCGTATTCAGGATAAATCTCGTGCAAGCAGCGCATTTGCGTATCCCGGTGCACCTTGGCCAGGATGGAAGCGGCCGAAATTGCGGCCACATGCTGGTCGCCACCGATTACTGCCGTCACGGGGACGTTTAGCCGCGGACAGCGATTGCCGTCCACCACTACTTTTTCGGGACAACTCGCCAGGCCATTCACGGCGCGGCTCATGGCCAGCATCGATGCCTCGAGAATATTGAGGACATCGATTTCCTCGCGGTCGCACCAGGCCACCGACCAGGCCAGAGCCTGTCTGCGCACCGCCAGTGCCAGCCGCTCACGGCGCGGCGCTGAGAGTGTCTTGGAATCGGCCAGCCCGGCAATGGGACAAGCGGGATCAAGGATTACGGCAGCGGCCACTACCGGACCCGCGAGGGGCCCGCGGCCCGCCTCGTCGACGCCGGCGACCCGCAGCCTGTGACCTTCATCCGGTATGAGAGTGATGGTCGGCATCATTACTGCGCCACCAGCTCACCGATTGCCTGGGCGGCCCGGGCACTGGCTTGGCGTCGCAAAATTGCGTGCATGGCGCGGAATTCGCGTGCCAGGTCACGCGCCAGAGCGTCATCAAACAATTGTGCTTCCACCGCGTCGGCCAGTGCCGGTGCGGCAGCCTCCTCCTGCAGGAACTCGGGAACCAGCGCGCGACCGGCCAGCAAGTTCGACAATGCGTAAAACTCCGTGTGCATCAGCTTCAGCGCGCGCACCAGGCCGGCGGTCGTCGGCGCTATGCGGTATGCCACGACATGCGGGCGCCCGATGAGCAGTGCCTCCAGCACCGCCGTGCCCGATGCCAGCAGCACGGAATTTGCCGCCGTCATGGCGAGTTGTGCGCCGCCTTCACTCAGCATGACTGATACGCCGGGTGCAAGCTCCGATAACTGCGCGCCAAACATTTCCCGGGTCGCGGCACTCGCCATGGGCGCAACGAATTCCAGCTGCGGATGACGCTGTGCGAGGATTGCCATTGCTTTGGCGAATTCCGGGCCGATGCGTGAGACTTCACCACGGCGACTGCCTGGCAATACAGCCAGCACCGGAACGTCATCTGGCAGACCAAGTTGCTGGCGCGCAGGTCCGGGAGGGTTATCCAGCGCAATCTCGTCTGCCAGGGGATGCCCTACAAACACAGCCGGATGCTGCTCGGCGGCATAAAATGCCTGCTCGAAAGGCAACAGACAAAGCACACAGTCCGTTGCCTTCTTGATTTTCTTCATGCGCCCGCGTCGCCACGCCCAAACGGACGGGCTGACGTACTGCACCGTTTTTAAGCCGCTGCGCCGCAGGCGCTGGGCAAGGCCGAGGTTAAAATCCGGCGCATCCACGCCGATAAACACGTCGGGTGAAGCGGCCCGGAATTGCCGCAACAATTTACGCCTGAGCGTTACCAGTCTGGGCAGATGCTGAACCACCTCTGCCAGACCCATCACGGCCAGCTCACTGGCTTCTGCCCAGACCTCACAACCGGCCTCCCGCATGCGCGGCCCGGCCACACCAAAAAATTCGCTTTCGGGGTGGCTGCTTTGCAGGGCGCGAATCAACGCCGCGCCCAGATTGTCGCCCGAAGCTTCGCCGGCAACGATCCCCACACGCATCAGGGCAGAGCCTTCACAGTCTGTCAGCGAAGAATGCTGCGTTCGGTGTTTTGCAAGAATTCCACAAACGGAACCAGCTCAGGTTTGGCACCGAGATCCTCTTGAAGCTTTTCGATGGCTTGTTCCAGCCGCAAGTCCGAACGATAAACGATGCGATAGGCATCGCGGATGCTGCGCAGCTGTTGAGTGCTGAAGCCACGGCGCTTGAGACCCTCACTGTTAACGCCTCGCGGTGCCGCGGGAGGCCCGCCGATCATCACATAAGGCGGCACGTCACGGGTAATGCCACAATTGTTGCCGACGAATGCATGGCTGCCGATCTTGCAGAACTGGTGTACCCCCGCGAAACCACCGAGTATCGCGTAATCTCCGACCTGCACGTGTCCGGCCAGCGTGGCAGCGTTGGCCAGAATGACCTCGTCGCCCAGCACGCAGTCGTGGGCAACATGAGTGTACGCCATCAGCCAGTTCTTGTTGCCGATGCGGGTCACACCCTGGTCCTGGGCGGTACCGCGGTTGAGCGTACAGTACTCGCGAAAGGTGTTGTGGTCGCCGATTTCCAGACGCGTGGACTCGCCCGCATACTTCTTGTCCTGGGGATCTTCGCCAATGGAAGAGAACTGGAAAAATCGATTGTTACGCCCGATCCGTGTGCCTGCACGGATAACGACATGGGCGCCTATTTGAGTGCCGTCACCGATTTCCACATCGTCGTCGATGATCGAGAAAGGTCCGACACTTACATCCTTTCCAAGTCGGGCCGAGGGATCGATGATCGCCCGGTCATCCAGCATCAGGGCGATACTCCCGGCGCACACATAATCTCCGCCTTCGCCACGACAGTGCCGTCGACCTCTGCGCGGGTATCGAATTTCCAGATATTACGAATCGTCCGTTGCAGATTTGCCTTCAGCAGCAATTGATCACCGGGCTGCACTGGCTTCTTGAAACGCGCTTTGTCGATCCCGACGAAGTAGTACAACTCCCCTTCCGCCGGTGTGCGCCCGGCGCTCGCAAAGGCCAGCAAACCGGTCGCCTGGGCCAGCGCCTCGATAATAATCACGCCCGGCATAACGGGTCGCTCCGGAAAATGTCCCGGAAAAAAGTGCTCATTGAATGTGACGTTCTTGACTGCGGTAATTGATTCCCCCGGCTTGCATTCCAGCACTTTGTCGACCAGCAGAAACGGGTAGCGATGCGGCAGCTGTTTCATCACCTCGTAGATATCCATCGCATAAACGTCAGCCATCTTTGTCCCCATCATCTGCCGCGGTTGTCAGTTTTTTCTCCAGCGCAATGAGTCTGCGCGCCAGTTCGTCGAGTTTCTTGAAACGTGCACTGTTGCGGCGCCAGCGGCCGGCCTCATCGACCGGCAGTGCGCCGGAATACGTACCGGCCTTAGTGAGAGAGCGGCTGACCATGCTGCGACCGGTCACCACCACATCGTCTGCAATCTCGATGTGGCCAACGAAGCCCACCATGCCCGCTATCACGCAGCGTTTGCCAATAACAGTGCTCCCGGATATGCCGGCGCACGCCGCCACGACCGAATGTTCGCCAATTTGCACGTTATGCGCCACCTGAATCTGATTATCAAGCTTGACGCCAGGCCCGATCACCGTGTCCTCGATGGCCCCCCTGTCGATGGTCGTACAGGCGCCTATTTCCGCATCATCGCCGACCCGTACGCCGCCGAGTTGCGGCACTTTAACCCAGCCCGTGCTTTCCCTTGCCAGGCCGAAACCGTCGGACCCGATTACAGCACCGGGATGAATAATGACCCGCTCGCCAATGCGCACGTCATCGCATAGCGTCACGTTGGGGTGCAGCAGGCAGTCGTTGCCGATCCGGCAATTACGGCCTATGACAACGCCGGGCAACAGGATGACATGTTCGCCGATGACGGATCCCGCGCCGACGATTACTCCGGGCCCGAGTTCCGCCGACCCGGCCACACTTGCGCTGGCATCGACGACGGCACTGGCGTGCACGCCCGGCGCTGCCGCCCGTGGCGGGTTGAGCAGGGTTGCTGCCCGGGCATAGACCGCATAAGGATTGTCGCTGATCAGCGCGGCGGTCTGACAGTCGTCCAGGGCAGACTCATCGAGCAGCACTGCGCCCGCACGGCTGACTTTCAGCGCTTCCCGGTAGCGGGGATTGGCGAAAAAACTGAGATCATCCGGGCCGGCACTCGCCAGTGTGGCGACTCCCGAGATGCGGGCATCCGGATCACCCCTTAGTTCGCAGCCGAAGCGGGTAGCCAGTTCGGCCAGGGTCAAGGACATGACGCGGCTTAGTTGCCGGCACCGGGATTGTACGCCGCCTCCATGCGCGCCAGCACCTGGTCGGTGATGTCCACTTCGCCGCGGGCAAACAACACACCGTCACCGATAATCAGGTCGAAACCATTTGCCGTTGCGAAGGCATTGACTTCGTCCAGCAGCAGGCGTTGCAGGCGGCTGAGCTCCTCGTTGCGGCGCATATTGGCATCTTCGCGAAACTGCCCGGTCTTGCGCGCGAGGTCGCGTTGCTTTTCGCGCAGTGACTGTTCGCTGCTGCGCCGTTCTGCTTCGCTCATGATGGCACTGTCACGCTGCAGCGCTTCCTGCTGCCCGACCAGCTCCTGCTGCTGGGACACGAGGTCGCGCTCACGTGGAGCAAATTCCTCCTGCAGGGCCTGCAACGCAGACTTTGTCTGCGGCGCGGAATCCAGCAGCTTGGCAACATTTATTACACCAATCTTGAGATCGGCGGCATTGGCAGCAGACGCTGTGGAAACGCCGAAAGCGAACAGGGCCGCTGCGAGCACGAATAATCTCTTGTTGAGGTTCATATCTATCTACACCTTGGTCAGAAAGGAGAATTTATCGAAAACTGGAACCGCTCCACGTCGTCATCCGGTCGCAGAGGATCGCCACTTACTTCATTGAGTGGCACGCCGTAACTGAATGTCAACGCGCCGATGGGCGCCAGCCAGGTGGCTGTCAGCCCCACTGAATAACGGATTTCATCAGTGCTGAAATCCCAGAATTCCGGGTCGAAGACCGGTGCCTGGCCGGTCGGCACACCATTGTCGTCACGCACCTCGAACAAACCGCGGTCACCCGTGTAAAACGCATTACCGAAATCAGCGAACAAGCCAAATCGAGCGGTGCCACGCAACCGCTCCGGGGTCGGGAAAAGCAATTCGATCTGCCCGGTCAGGAGCGCATTACCGCCGTAGGGATTACCAAAGGAGTCCAGCGGGCTGAGGCGATTATTGCGGAATCCACGCACTGATTGTGAGCCGCCGGCAAACATATTCTTGTTGGGCGGCAGATAGCGAGTATCGCCAAGTCCGTCGCCATAGGCGAGATTGCCCCGCACCGACAGAATAAAGTCACCCCACATGGGGAACAGCATGCCGCCGTTATAACGCACGACGAAATACTCGACGTCGCTGCCCGGAATCGCGTATTCCAGCGCCATTGCATGCCGCGAACCACGATCGGCAAAAATTGTGCGGTTGCGGGTATCCCTGGAAAACCCGAGCAGCAATTCGTAAGTGTTAAAGCCACTGCCCGGCAGTAACCTGGGGTTGCCCTGCTCGTCCTGGAACCGACTCTGGCGAAAAAAAGTATTGCCATTATCGCGTACCCAGTTGTTGTACTCCTCCGGACTGAAGTTGGAGGCCAGCAATTCGGTATCACGAATGCCGATGCCAGCGCTGAATGCGCTGAATTCGCTCAGCGGCAGGCCGAACTGCACAATGGCGCCGAGCTCGTTGGATGTAAATTGCGAGGCATTGGACACCAGCTGATCGGTCTTGCGGTAGTTAAGCGAAACCGTGCGACTGATGCCGTCCTGCGTGAAATAAGGGTCGGTATGCGAGATGTTATAAAAGCTGGCGAATCGGCCCGTGTTGAGGTTCAGTGCCAGCCGATCGCCGGTGCCGAGGAAATTTGCCTCGGTAAAGCCACCATTGAGGATAAAGCCCTGGCGATCCGAGAAACCAATGCCGCCCTGCAGGGTGCCGGATTGACGCTGCTTGATTTCAAAATTGATGTCCACCAGGTCGTCCTCGCCGGGCACTCTCTCGGTTTCCACCTGGACGTCTTCGACAAAAGGCAGTCGCTGTATACGCGTTTTGGAGCGGTCTACCGCATTGCTGGACAACCATGCACCCTCGAACACCCGCATCTCGCGGCGGAAGACCTCGTCGCGGGTACTTTCCACGCCATTGAAATTGATCCGGCGCACATAGGCACGCTGTCCGGGATTGACCATCAATGTGACCGCCACGGTCTTGGCGTCTTCGTCAAACTCGGGAATGGGATTGACATCGGAAAATGCGTAGCCATCGAGACCCAGCCGCAGGTTGATCAGGTCGATAGTCTCGGTAATCAGGCGCCGGGAGAAAGTACTGCCCGGTTGCAGAAGGACCAGGCGCTTGAGATCCGCCTCCGGCACCACCATGTCACCGGCAAGCTTGACATCCGATACCTTGTAAATGTCCCCTTCGCTGATATTGATGGTCAGGAAGATGTCTTTCTTATCAGGTGAAATCGCCACCTGGGTCGAGTCGACCTGGAAGCCGGCATAGCCGCGATCCATGTAATAGGAAGACAGGCTCTGCAGGTCGCCGGACAATTTTTCCCGCGAGTACTGGTCATCCTTGCGGTAGAAAGACAGCAAGTTACCTGTGCTTGACTTGAACTCGCGCAGCAGCTGCTTGTCGTCGAACAACTCGTTGCCGACAATGTTGATGTCGCGGATACGCGCAACTTTGCCTTCCTTGATCAGAATGTTGATATCGACTGCGTTATTGGCCTGGTCAGTTACGCTGGTGTCAATCTTCACGCCGTAGCGGCCATTACTGAAATACAGCCGATTCAATTCCTGTTCGACCTTGGCGAGTATGGAGCGGTCGAATTCGCGGCCTTCAGCGAGCCCCGCATCGCGCAAGCCGGACAGGAGTTCTTCTTCCTTGACCTGCTTGTTGCCGACCACCGAGATTTTGCGAATCGTGGGTCGCTCTGCCACCACCACGACCAGCGTGTCGCCATCACGTAAGATCTGCACATCACTGAACAGGCGTGTGTCGTACAGGGCCCGTATCGCCTCGGCAATGCGGCGGGTGCCCAGCTCGTCGCCGATGTTAACCGGCAAATAATTGTAAACCGTGCCATCGGAAATTCTCTGCAGACCCTCGACGCGCATGTCGCGCACAACAAAAGTGTCCGCGGCACTGGCAGTCTGACTGGTGACCACCAGCACCAGCACAGTCAAAATTTTGAGCGAAAATTTCACAGCACAAATCCCATCAGCTCAACAGCCTTGCAATATCGTTATAAAAAGCAAAACTCATCAGCATCAACAAAGCTACAATTCCAATCTGCTGGCCCATCATTTCGGCCTTCGCCGACACCGGGCTGCCCTTCGCCACCTCGACCATCTGAAACATCAGTTGCCCGCCGTCCAGCACCGGAATGGGCAAGAGATTGAGTATCCCGAGGCTGATACTGATGATCGCCAGGAAGCTCAAGAACGGAACCAATCCGATGCTGGCCGTCAGGCCAGCGTACTGGGCAATATCGATAGGCCCGCTTATATTCTTGATCGACACGTCCCCGGTTAACATCCGCCACAGCATCCTCAGCGTCAGGCCCGACATTTCGCCGGTCTGACGGAAGGACTTTGCAATGGCGGCGAGCGGCCCGTAGCGCTGCTCTGCGCGGAACCGCTCATATGCCTCCCGGGCCGCTGCAGCCACGGGCACCCCGATCCGGCCGACGATTCTACCATCGACCTCGTCCGAACCCACCTCCAGGTCGAGGATCAGTCGCTGCCCGCCACGCTCGACTTCCAGCGACGCGCGCTGATCCGGCCGCGCCTGGATGGCCTCCACCAGCGTCGTGAAACTCTCCCCGGGTTCCCCATCAACCGCCAGCACCCTGTCCCCCTCGCGAATACCGGCAGCTTCACCGGGTGAGCCCGGGTTCGGTTCGCCCAGCAGCGGTGGCATGGACGGCTGCATGAAGCCAATTCCAAGGCCACTGAACAAGGCGTCGCGCTCGGTCAGGGCGCGTTCCATTCCCCGTACATCCAGCCACAGTCGCTCTTGCGCGCCCGCTTCATCGGTAACGGTCAACGGAATCTGGGCATCGTCCAGAATCTCATCGAGAATGGCGATGGATACGGCCTGCCAGGTGGGCGTTTGCCGCTCACCGACTCCGGTAATCAGATCACCGCTTTGCAAGCCCGCGTAGGCAGCCGGCGAATCCGCCTTGACCTCGCCAACAATGGGCGCAGTGCCGGGCACACCCAGCACAAACATCAGCCAGTAGGCTGCCAATGCAAACAAGAAATTCGCCACCGGCCCGGCCACTACCACGAGCATGCGATTGCCCACCGGCTGCTTGTCGAAAGCACGGTGAGCTTCGCTGGCAGGCACCTCGCCCTCGCGGCCATCGAGCATGCGCACGTAACCGCCAAGGGGCAGTGCAGATATAACAAATTCGGTCCCGTCCTTACCCTGTTTGCGCCATATGGGCTTGCCGAAGCCGATGGAAAAACGCAACACCTTGATGCCCATCTGGCGCGCCACCCAGAAATGCCCGAACTCGTGAATTGCGATCAGCAAGCTGAGTGCCACCACGAAGGCAATTACAGACAACAGGAACATGCTCATGCCGGCTGCCTCGTCGGCGCCCGCGTCAATGACTTTGCCTTTGCCCTTGCTTGTTGGTCAGTCATCAGCACAGCTTCGATATCTGCGTCGGTGCCTGGCGCAAAACTGTCCATTGCCGCTGCAATTACGCCGGGGATCTGGTCGAATGCAAGCTCACCGGCAAGGAAGCGCGCGACCGCGACCTCATTGGCCGCATTCAGAACGGTGGCCATGCGACCGCCCTCACGCGCCGCCCTGACGCCCAGTCCCAGGCATGGAAACTTGTCGGCGTCGACCTGCTCAAAAGACAACGGTCCGGCAGTCAGAAAGTCCATGCGCGGCAAGCCAGAAGCTATGCGCTCGGGAAAACCGAGCCCATAGGCGATAGGTGTACGCATGTCGGGATGCCCGAGCTCGGCCAGCACCGAACCATCGTCGTATTCCACCATCGAATGCACGACACTCTGCGGGTGCACCACGACCTCGATGAGGTCCGGCTCAACATCGAACAGCCAGCACGCTTCGATAACCTCAAGTCCCTTGTTCATCAGGGTCGCAGAATCCACGGAAATCTTTGCGCCCATGTCCCAGTTGGGATGATTACACGCTTGCTCTGGCGTCACCTGGGCAAATTCTCCGGCCGGCGTAGTGCGAAACGGGCCCCCTGACGCCGTAAGTATGATGCGGCGCACGCCACGACCATGCGGTCGCCGGCGACCGCCCAGGCACTGGAATATGGCATTGTGCTCGCTGTCGATAGGAACAATTTCGCCTCCACTTTCTTCGATCGCCTGCATGAAGAAGGCACCGGACATAACCAGCGCCTCCTTGTTGGCGAGCAGGATGCGCTTGCCGGCCCGCGCGGCCGACAGTGTCGGCATCAGGCCCGCGGCCCCGACTATGGCAGCCATCACCATGCGCGCTTCCGGCATCGCCGCCACGTCGACCAGCGCCTGCTCGCCGACCAGTACCTCGGTGGGCAGACCTTCACGACGGATCGCGTCTTTCAGTTCATCCGCCGCAGAGTCCTTTACAAGGACAGCATATCGGGGACGGTGTTCCCTGCACTGCGCCAGCAGTGCGGCATGATTGGCACCCGCAGTCAGCGCCTCGATCCTGAAACGGCCCGGGTTACGGCTGACAACGTCCAGCGTGTTCATGCCCACACTACCCGTGGACCCCAGCACAGTAAGCCCGATCGGCTGAACCATTACTGAATGACCCCCAGGTGGATGAGCCCAGCCACCAACACCGGCGCCGCGGCCAGCAGGCTGTCCACGCGGTCGAGCATGCCGCCATGCCCGGGCAGCAAACGGCCACTGTCCTTCATGCCGCTGGAACGCTTGAACATGCTCACGGTCAGGTCACCGAGCACTGAGATCAGCGCGGCTGCCAGGCACAGGCTCATGAAGGATACCGGCGGCAAGGCAAACCACCAGGCACCGAAGCCTGCGACCACCACCGACAGAGACGCGCCGCCCGCCACGCCCGCCCAGGTCTTGCCGGGGCTGACCCTGGGAGCAAGTTTGCGCACGCCAATAGCACGCCCGACAAAGTACGCGCCAACATCCGCTGCCCACACCAGCACCAGCAGGAATAACAGCCACTGCCACCCTGCCAGCGCCAGTAACGACAATGCCGCCCAGGCCACCACCAGGATCGCGGCGCCGACCACCAAAGCGACAAACGCCGGCATAGGCGTGGGATAGCGCGCCACCCAGATAACCGTGAGCACCCAGCCGACAACGGCCACTTCCATAAGGTATGGCCAACGCAGTTCAAAGCCCGTAAAGGCAAACAAGGCGACCATTAGGTCAGCGACCAGAACCGTAAACACAATACGGCCCATGCGCGACGCCGGCGCCACAAATTGCGACCATTCCCAGGCGCAATACGTCAGCACGATTGCCAGCAGGAGTGTCAGGACTTCTCCCGACACGAACAGCAGTGCCGCCAGCACCAGCGGCAACAGTATAAGTACCGTAATCAGTCGCTCGCGCATCAGGCCGACACTCCATCCGCCTGTTCCGGCGTCTGGCCGAACCGGCGCTGCCGGGCGGCGAAAAAGGCCAGTGCCTCATCCAGATCTTCATCGGCGAAGTCCGGCCACAGGCGCTCACTGAAAAAGAGTTCGGAATAAGCCAGGTGCCAGAGCAAGAAATTGCTGATGCGTTGCTCACCACCGGTTCGCACCAACAGGTCAACGTCGGGCAGATCGGCCAGCGCCAAGGCTCGTGCAAACACGTCTTCGTCGAGAGCATCCGGAGCAATCTCTCCTGCCGCGATCCTGGCTGCGAGCTTTCGAGCAGCTCGCAGGATGTCCCAGCGACCTCCGTAGGCGACGGCTATCACGAGGTTGAGGCCTTCGTTGTGAGCCGTAACTGATTCCGCTTCGCGTACCTGTGCCCGCAACGGTGGCGACAGCGCATCAATATCGCCAATGAAGCGCAGGCGCACGCCATTGTCGTTGAGTGTACGAACCTCGCGTTGCAGGGCCTCGACGAACAACCGCATCAGCATGCCTACCTCGCTTTCAGGGCGCCGCCAGTTTTCGCTGCTGAACGCAAACAGGGTCAATGTCGTGACGCCGCGTCGCCCGCAGGCTTCGACTATGGCCCGGGCGCGCCGGACCCCGGCGCGGTGCCCGGCACTGCGCGGCAAACTTTGCCGACGGGCCCAGCGTCCGTTGCCGTCCATAATGACGGCGACATGCGCCGGGACGCCGGGCTTAGCTGGGGGATCGGGCTCTGCTTGGGTCATGGGCGTATTCCGCAACCGGCGGCCGCGCGGCCGCCGCCTCTCAGAACTCAAGCAGTTCCTGCTCTTTTTCCGCCAGTAGCGCGTCTACCTTGGCGACAAAACTGTCGGTGAGCTTCTGCACATCATCATGGGCACGGTGCTCGTCATCTTCGGAAATTTCCTTTTCCTTCAGCAATTCCTTGAGATCACCAAGCGAGTCGCGCCGGATGTTGCGAATCGCGATGCGCCCGTTCTCGGCCTCATGCCGCACAACCTTGATCATGTCCTTGCGGCGCTCCTCGGTCAGCGCCGGCAAGGGCACCCGGATGACCGTGCCCGCGGTTGCCGGATTCAGGCCCAGATCAGACGTCATGATGGCCTTTTCTATTACCGGCACCATCGGCTTTTCCCACGGTGCAACGGTCAAGGTGCGGGCGTCCTCTACATTGATATTGGCGACCTGGCTCAGCGGCACCTCGGCACCGTAATACTCCACCGTAATGTGATCGAGCAGGCTCGTGTGTGCGCGTCCCGTCCTCAGCTTCTGCAGTTCCTGGCGCAGGGATTCGACACTCTTGCCCATGCGGATCTTGGCGTCTTTAAGAATATCGTTAATCATTCCGTCTCTCCGTTCGCAACCACCGTTCCGACATCCTCACCCTTTACCACGCGCATTAGCGCTCCCTTGTTGTGCAGGTTGAAAATCCTGAGCGGCACTTCATTGTCCCGGCACATGACAATGGCAGTGGCGTCCATCACCATCAGCTTGTCCGCCAGGATCTTGTCGTAGTCGAGTCGGGCGAAACGCCGTGCTGCCTTGTCTTTCATCGGGTCTGCCGAATAAACGCCATCGACTTTGGTCGCCTTCAGCAGGACGTCCGCGCCCACTTCAATCGCCCGCAGCGCTGCCGCCGTGTCCGTTGTAAAAAACGGATTGCCGGTGCCCGCAGCGAAAATAACGACCCGCCCCTTTTCCAGGTGCCTGACAGCACGCCTGCGAATGTAGTCCTCGCACACCTCATGTACGCGCAATGCCGACATGACCCTGGCGTAGACGCCGATGCGCTCAAGCGCATCCTGCATCGCCAGCGAATTGATGATTGTGGCCAGCATGCCCATGTGGTCGCCGGTCACACGATCCATGCCCGCGCGGGCCAGGCCTGCACCCCGGAAGATATTGCCGCCGCCGATAACCAGGCCCACTTGTACGCCCAGTTCAGTAACGTCACGAATCTCCTCGGCAATGCGCTGAATCACGGCCGGATCGATGCCGTAATCGGCGTCGCCCAGCAGGGCCTCCCCGCTCAGCTTGAGCAGAATTCTCTGGTAGCTGGATTCTTCGCTGGCCATAACACCTCGCCTGTTGCGGCTCATTATAAAGAACCCCGCACGGTGGCGGGGTTCGAAAGTCTAAATGATCTCAGCCGGACGACGCCGCTTCAGGCACCCCTGACCTGGGCCATCACCTCGTCGGCGAAGTTTTCTTCTTTCTTTTCCACGCCCTCGCCCACCTCGAATCGGCCATAAGCAACAACTTTGGCCTCCTCGCTGGCCAGCAGCTTGCCCACCGTGATATCCGGGTCCTTCACGAACGGTTGGCCAAGCAGGGTGATCTCGCCCAGGTACTTGCGGAGCCGGCCCTCGACCATCTTGGCGATGATTTCCGCAGGCTTGCCTGAGTCCTGCGCCTGGCTGGTGAGAATTTCACGTTCCTTGTCCAGTTCCCCGGGGTCTACGCTGTCTTCGTCCAGGTACTGCGGATTGCTCGCCGCGATATGCATGGCAATATCCCTGGCGACATCATCGGAACCGCCCGCCATTGCCACCACGACGCCGATTCGGGCGCCATGCAGGTATGAGCTCAGGGTATCGCCGCCGGCGATAATCTTGAATCGCCGCACATTGATGTTCTCACCAATTTTCGCCACCAGGTCGCGCCGCGTTCTCTCCACCGTTTCACCGCCGGGCATCTGCAGCCCCATGAGCGCATCCATGTCTGTGGGCTGCTTATCGAGCACCAGTTGCGCCACCTGCTCGGCAAACTTCTTGAATTCGTCACCGCCGGCCACAAAATCGGTCTCGCAGTTTACTTCCACCAGTGCCGCGCGCTGCTCGCCATCAGCGTGGCGGATCACGATCGCGCCTTCGGCGGCCACCCGGCCCGCCTTCTTGTCCGCCTTGGCCAGGCCTGCCTTGCGCATCATCTCTACGGCAGCGTCCATGTCGCCGCCGGTTTCCACGAGCGCCTTTTTACATTCCATCATGCCCGCTCCCGTGCGTTCGCGGAGCGTCTTAACCTGCGCGGCAGTAATTGTCATTGCATTCACCTTCAACTCTTGCGGCCCCGGCATACCTGAGCAGCCCGGGAAAATTTGTCACCATGCTCAGCTGTCGTCGCCGGATTTTGCCGTCGTTTTCTTGCTGACTTTTTTCTTGGTCGCCTTCTTGGTGGTCTTGCTTTTAGCAGTCTTTTTTGTCGTCTTGGCCGCGACCTTTTTCTTGCTGGTCTTCTTGGTGGCTTTTTTGGTCGTGGTTTTCTTGGCTGCGGTTTTCCTGACTGCAGTTTTCTTGGCTGCGGGTTTCTTGGCTGCGGTTTTCTTCGCCACCGGTTTTTCCGCCTTGGCCTCTTCCGCCGGCGCTTCTTCCTTGGCCGCTGTCTTCACCTCGGCTTGCTTGACCGGCTCGGCGGTTTCCGCCGCTGCTTCCGGTGCTTCCGGTGCTTCCGGTGCTTCCGGTGCTTCCTTGATTGTCTCCTTCACCTCGGCCTGCACTTTTGCTTCGCCCGCCGGTGTCCCGGCAGAAGCAGGTTTTTCGCTGGGCTTTATAGCAGCCGTACTGGCTACCGTTACTCTTGCCGTCTTTTTGCGCGCGGGCTTCTTGCGCGCCGGCATTCTCGACCTCCTGGTTCGCGGCTTGCCTTCCTCGTCAAGCTCGACGAATTCATCTTCACCCAGTTTGACTTCTGGCATGGACGCCTTGCCGTCAAGAACCGAGTCAGCAATGCCGCCGGAGTACAGCTGAATCGCGCGCATCGCATCGTCATTACCGGGTACCAGGTAATCGATACCCTCCGGCGAGCTGTTTGTATCGACCACGGCAACCACCGGGATTCCCAGTTTGCGCGCTTCCTTGACCGCGATATCTTCGTGATTGACGTCGACCACAAACAGGACATCCGGCAGCGACTTCATGTGCTTGATGCCGCCCAGGCTTTTTTCGAGCTTTTCCATTTCACGCCTGAGGCCAAGCACTTCTTTCTTGGTCAGCGCTTCGAAAGTGCCATCCTCCTGCATTTCCTCAAGTTCGAACAGTCGGCGAATACTTTGCTTGATAGTTTTGAAGTTGGTCAGCATGCCGCCCAGCCAGCGCTGGCTGACATAAGGCATCCCGGAACGCTCGGCCTCGCGGCGGATCGCATCCCGCGCAGCGCGTTTGGTGCCGACAAAAAGGACCGTGCCGCCGTTAGCCACGATATCTTTCACGAACTTTGACGCCGCCGTGTACATCGGCAGAGTCTTCTCGAGATTGATAATGTGGATCTTATTTCGCTCGCCGAAAATGAAGGGAGCCATTTTCGGGTTCCAAAAGCGGGTCTGGTGACCGAAGTGCACGCCCGCCTCCAGCATCTGACGCATGGAAACGCTAGTCATGTTGTAATCCTCTCGGGTTAAGCCTCCATACACCCCACCCGGCGACCCCTCGGTTCAACGAACCTCCGGGCACCCCACCGGGCGTGACGGTATATGTGTGGAATTTGTTTCAGATTGCTTAAAAAGCGCGCGCTTTATACCATAACCACTCTGAATCAACAACGATTTCGCCCCCCAACGCAGGGATCCCGGCCCCGGCATACGGGCCCAATTCCACCTTTGCCGGCATTCCGAACCAGGCATTTATGGCTGTAACCATCAAGACCCCCGAAGAACAGGACAAGATGCGGATAGCAGGCCGCCTCGCGGCCCGGGTCCTGGACATGATCGGCGAGCATGTACGGCCCGGGGTTACCACCGGCGATCTGGACCAGATCTGCCACAATTATATTGTTGGAGAACTCGGCGCTATCCCCGCGCCACTCAATTACCGCGGATTTCCCAAGTCCATCTGTACATCGGTCAATCATGTGGTGTGTCATGGCATTCCGGGAGATCGCAAACTGAAGAACGGTGATTCCCTGAATATCGATATCACTGTCATCAAGGACGGTTTTCACGGTGACACCAGTCGCATGTTCCATGTGGGCAAACCCACCGTGATCGCCCGTCGCGTCAGCGACGTCGCCCACGAGGCCATGAAACGCGGCATCGCACTGGTAAAACCCGGCATCCGGCTGGGCGACATCGGCCATGCGATCCAGACCTTCGTTGAAGGGCAGCGCTGCTCGGTGGTGCGCGAGTACTGCGGTCATGGCATCGGACGCACTTTTCATGAGGATCCACAGGTGCTGCATTACGGTGATCCGGGCACCGGCATTGAGGTCGAAGAAGGCATGACTTTTACCGTTGAACCTATGGTCAATGCCGGACGCCGAAACGTGAAGCTGCTCAAAGACGGCTGGACGGTAGTAACCAAGGATCATTCCTTTTCTGCCCAGTGGGAACATACGGTGCTGGTCACCGCCGACGGTCATGAGGTTCTGACCCTCGGCGCCAGCGGCCAGGTCTGAGGGACGCTGGCCTGTGAACGTGAAGGCCGCAGCTGGCAGCAACACCGCGGCGCCCTCCGTCCGGGACCAGTTGCTGGGCCTGGTGGAAGCGGGCCAGCCGCCGGTCACGGCAGCGCGCCAGGTGCTCAGCATGGGCGGCGAGGCACTGGCAGAGCGCTTTCTCGGCGGCGAAGACGTCGAGATCCTGGTGCGCGAGCGCGCCGCCGTCGTCGACGCGGTCATGCTGTGGGCCTGGCAGCAACACATGCGGGATGCCTCAGACAGCGCGGCGCTGGTCGCGGTAGGGGGTTATGGACGCGGCGAACTGCACCCTGCCAGCGACGTCGATGTCATGGTATTGGTCGGTGACAGCGCTGCGCACCAGCCTCGCGAGGCCATCGAGGCCTTTCTCACTTTCCTGTGGGATATCGGACTCGAGATCGGGCATAGCGTGCGCAGCGTGGCCGACTGCAGCAAACAGGCGACCGCTGACATTACGGTCGCTACATCGCTGATGGAATCACGCTACCTGGCCGGCGATGCAGAGTTGTTCCAGGCCATGCGTGCCGTGACAGGACCTGACAGGATCTGGCCATCGGCAAAATTCTTCGAAGCCAAGCGCAAAGAACAGCGTGCGCGCCACCTGCGATACCACGATACCGCCTATAACCTGGAACCCAACGTCAAGGGCAGCCCCGGGGGTCTGCGCGATATTCAGATGATCGGCTGGGTAGCCCAACGCCATTTTGGCGCCGAAACGCTGCATCAGCTGATCAGCCACGATTTTCTCACCAAACACGAATACAAGACCCTGCTCAAAGGCCGCGCTTTTCTCTGGAAGATCCGTTTCGCGCTACACATTATTACCGGGCGCCGGGAAGACCGCCTGCTGTTCGATCACCAGATCAAGCTTGCCGAGATGTTTGGCTATAAGGACGCCACATTCACCCTCGCTGTCGAGCAGATGATGCAACGCTATTACCGCACGGTAATGAAACTCAGTCGCCTGAACGAGATGCTCTTGCAACTGTTTGAAGAAGCGATACTTGAGAAGGGTGATGCCGAGGTGCTGGAGCTGGCGCCGGGATTTGTCGCCCGCAACGGCTGGCTCGCAACTGAAAACGACGCGCTGTTCGCGCGCGAGCCCGGCGCGCTGCTGCGACTATTCCTCGTTATGCAGTCCCATCTGCACTTAAAGGGCGTGAGCGCACACACGATTCGCCTGGTGCACATTCACCGCCAGCGAATAAATGACGAGTTTCGGCAAGATCCCGGGAATCACCAGACGTTCCTGGATATCCTGCGCGCGCCCGACGGCGTCACCCGCGCGCTCACGCGCATGAACCTGTATGGCGTGCTCGGGCGCTACATACCTGCCTTCGGGCGCATCGCCGGCCGCATGCAATACGATTTATTCCATACCTACACGGTCGATGCCCATACCCTGTTCGTCATCAACAACCTGCGGCGATTCTCACTGCCACGTTTCAACGAGGAGTTTCCTTATTGCAGCAAGATCATGCAGTCGCTGGCCAAACCTGAGCTTGCTTACCTGGCAGGACTTTTTCATGACATCGCGAAGGGCCGCGGCGGCGATCACTCGGAACTGGGCGCCGTCGATGCCGAGGCCTTTTGCCTCGAACATGGGCTGAGCACCTACGATGCGCGGCTGGTGGCGTGGCTGGTTCGCAACCACCTTATCCTGTCGGTTACGGCACAGAAAAAAGACATCAGCGATCCCCTGGTCATTCATGACTTTGCTCGCAAGGTCGGCGATCAGTCGCATCTTGATTATCTCTACGTGCTGACCGTTGCCGACGTGCGCGCCACCAATCCCAAGCTCTGGAATTCCTGGAAAGCATCCTTGTTCGAGGAGTTTTACCGTCAGGTTCGACGTGCCCTGACCCGTGGCCTGGAGAATCCTCTTGATCGCAAGGAACTGATCGAGGAAACCCGTCGCGAGACCCGCGAGCATCTGGCCGGTGCAGGCATCGATGAGCAGGTCCTGCAGTCAATCTGGGGGCGACTCGATGAGGACTATTTTCTGCGCCACCGGCCTGACGATATCGCCTGGCATACACAGATGTTTGCGCAACACGCGGGCGCGTCTCCTTGTCCCTTCGTCGCGGTGCGCCAGAAAACAGGTCGCGGCGCCACTGCGGTGCTCATGTTCATACCGGCCAGTGCCGACAGCTTTGCAGCCGCGACCGCTGCGCTGGACGAACTCGGACTCAACATCCTCGACGCCGAAGTTTCCACCACCCACGACGGATACAGCCTGGAGACATACCAGGTCATGGAAGGCGTCGGCGGTGTAATCGAAGACGCCGACCGCGTCGCCGAAATCACGCGCGCGCTGGAGCGCCGGGTCATCAGCACGGATGCCCGCGATATGCGTATCACACGCCGCCCTCACCGCCAGCTCAAGAGCTTCCGCACGGCGACCCGCATCAGCTTCGCCAATGACAGTCGCAACCGACGTACTCTGATGGAATTGGTCACCGGGGACCGCCCCGGACTGTTATCAGAAATCGGCCAGGAACTGGTCGGTGCCGACGTGTACCTTCAGGCAGCCAAGATCACTACGGTGGGTGAACGCGCGGAAGATGTTTTCTTTATTACCGATCCACGACGCCAGCCCTTAAGCGACGAGGCCTGCGAAGCCCTGGGCAAGGCACTGCATGCACGCCTGGACGATTCGCTCAGGACTGGAGACTGAGCCTGTGAATCCCGATCTGGACAAACTTTTCGCTTATCCCTTCGTGCGCCTTGAGCGCTTGCTGGCCACTAACCGTCCGCCCGCCAATCTCGCGCCCATATCCTTGACCATAGGGGAGCCTCGCCACGCGCCCCCCGCCGCGGTCCTGGCTGAACTGGCCGCGGCACAGGCAGGCTATGGGTCTTATCCAATGGCGCTTGGACTGAGTGAGTTGCGCGATGCGTGCGTGGCCTGGTTGCAGCGCCGCTACGCATTGCCGGATGGGATGCTGGACCCGGACCAACATGTGCTGCCCGTAAGCGGCACACGAGAAGCGTTGTTTGCGTTTGCCCAGGCGGTCGTCGATCGCACGCAGGCTAAACCCAAAGTGTTGCTGCCCAACCCCTTCTACCAGATATACGAGGGCGCTGCGCTACTCGCGGGCGCAGAACCGGTGTACCTCGCGACCCGGGCCGACACCGGCTGGCTGCCCGATCTGGACGCGGTCGAGGCGGCGACCTGGCGTGATTGCCAATTGCTGTACCTGTGTTCGCCGGGCAATCCAACCGGCGCCGTCATGGACGAGGCCTATCTGGCCCGCGCTCTGGCCCTGGCCGACAAGTATGACTTCGTGATTGCGGCCGACGAGTGTTACGCCGAACTGTATCTCGATGAAGCTCAGCCACCCCCGGGAATTTTGCAGGTCTGTGCAAACACCGGCAGGCAGGACCTGCGCAGGGTGGTTGCCTTTCACAGCCTGTCCAAGCGTTCCAACGTGCCCGGGCTGCGCAGCGGATTCGTCGCCGGCGACGCGGATATCATGCGCGCTTTCCTTCTTTATCGCACCTACCATGGTTGCGCGATGCCCCTGCCGGCCCAGGCCGCCAGTGTCGTCGCATGGCGCGACGACAAGCATGTGCGCGAGAATCGCGCCCTGTACCGGGAAAAGTTTGCCCGCGTCGTGCCGCTCCTCGCACCGGTGCTGGACTTCGCAGCGCCCACCGCCACCTTTTATCTGTGGGTCGACACAGGCGTTGACGACGAAGTTTTCACCAAGGCGCTGCATGCGCAACAAAACGTCCGCGTGCTGCCTGGCCAATACTTGTCCAGGGGCGAGGGTCACGACAACCCGGGCCGCAACAAAGTGCGTATTTCACTGGTGGCAAGTGTTGACGAATGCGTCGAAGCGGCGCAACGCATCCGTAAATTTATTGAATCCGCCTGAAAGCAATCAGTAAGGGAGTAATACCGCCATGTCAGAGCTAGTTCGGATTAGAAAAGTGATTGAGGACGCCTGGGAGAATCGCGCTGCCGTCTCGCCGCGCAGCTTTGCCCCTGACCTGCGCGATGCACTTGCTGTGTGCATGGACCTTCTGGACCGCGGTGAATTGCGTGTCGCCGAACACGAGCTTGGCAGCTGGCGGGTCAATGAATGGGTGAAGATGGCGGTCCTGCTGTCATTTCGCAGCACCGACAGCGACCTGGTCGAAGCGGGCTACACGCGCTTTTACGACAAGGTGCCGCTGAAGTTTTCCAATTTCCGGCTGGACGATTTTCGCGAGCAAGGCGCGCGGATCGTGCCGCCCGCCGTGGTCAGGCGAGGCGCCTTCATTGCCCCCGACGTCGTCCTCATGCCGTGCTACGTCAATATAGGCGCCTATGTCGGTGCCGGCACCATGATCGACACCTGGGCAACCGTCGGTTCCTGCGCGCAGATAGGCAGTAATGTGCATGTTTCCGGGGGAGCCGGCATTGGCGGCGTGCTCGAACCACTGCAGGCGGCGCCTACCATCATTGAAGACGACTGCTTTATCGGCGCACGCTCGGAAATCGTCGAGGGTGTCATCGTCGAGAAAGGTTCGGTGGTGTCCATGGGCGTGTTTATCGGGCAAAGCACGCGTATTTACGATCGCGAAAAGGACGAGATCACCTATGGGCGCGTGCCGGCAGGCTCGGTGGTCGTGCCGGGCAGTCTGCCTGCCGATGACGGGTCCTACAGCCTGGCCTGCGCGGTGATCGTCAAAAGGGTGGACGAAAAGACCCGGGCCAAGACCAGCATCAATGAACTGCTGCGCAATGTCTAGACTGTGCGCAATGCCAGCAGCAGGCAAGCAGGAGGTTCGAGGGTGACATTGCATGCCTGAAATCTACGGGATTAAGAATTGTGATCGTTGCCGCGCGGCCCGCAGGTGGCTCTCCGAACACGGCTTGCGCGTGAGCTTTGTGGATCTGAAGGCGCAGCCCCCGTCAGACGCCGATATTGATCGCTGGATCAGAGAAATCGGCTGGCAGCGCCTGCTAAATCGCATGAGCCGCACCTGGCGGGAACTGCCGGAAGAAAAAAAGAAGAATCTCGACGCGCCATCCGCCGCCCGCCTGCTGCTGGCGCATCCCTTGTTGCTCAAGCGCCCGGTGCTGGTGCGTGGCTCACAATTGCATGTCGGCTTCACGCCCGAGCATTACCAGGAAATTTTCGGGGTCAGTGCAGAATGAGCGAGGTTCTCAAGCTTGCCAGCGAGCTCATCGCACGGGCTTCGGTCACGCCCGACGACGCCGGCTGCCAGGCCTTGCTTGGCGAGCGCCTGGCCCGTCTGGGTTTTCGGCTCGAGCCCATGCCCGTGGGCGAGGTCAGCAATCTCTGGGCAAGACGGGGCAACGAGGCACCGCTGTTTTGTTTTGCAGGACATACCGACGTGGTGCCACCCGGGCCATTGGCGGACTGGGACTCGGAGCCGTTTGTACCGCGGGTCACTGATGGCTCACTGGTCGGTCGCGGAGCAGCGGACATGAAAGGGTCGCTGGCGGCCATGATCAACGCACTCGAAAGGTTTGTCGCCGCCCATCCGGATCACAAAGGTTCGCTCGCGGTCTTGCTCACCAGCGACGAAGAAGGCCCGGCCGTGGATGGCACCCGGGCGGTAGTAGAACGGCTGAGCGCACGCGGCGAGCAAATAGCGTATTGCGTTGTCGGGGAGCCTTCGGCAAAGGCCAGGTCAGGAGATCGCGTGCGGATCGGACGGCGTGGCTCACTTAATGGCCGCCTCGAGGTGCGCGGCGTGCAGGGCCATGTCGCATATCCGGAAGCAGCCCTTAACCCGATTCACGAGGCGGTTGCCGCATTGGCCGAAATAGCCTCATTCGAATGGGATACGGGTTCGGCCGAGTTTCCCGCCACCCATCTGCAATTTACCGATTTGCAGGCCGGCGTCGGTGCCACAAATGTCACACCCGCCAAGTTGCTCGCACATTTCAATCTGCGATTTTCGCCCGCGCAGTCTGCGCAAACGATCGCAGAGCAACTGCACCGTATCCTCGCCGCCCATGAGCTGGACTTCAGCCTCGACTTTACGCTCAGCGGAGAACCTTTCCTGACCCGCAGCGGAGAACTACTTGACGCCGCGACCCAGGCCATCGAGTCGGTGAGCAAGCAGCGCCCGGAACTCTCTACCGGGGGCGGCACCTCCGATGGGCGTTTCATCGCGCCGACCGGCGCCGAGCTTATTGAGCTTGGGCCGCCGGGCGCGACCTTGCACAAGGCCAACGAACGCGTCGCCATCAGGGAGCTGGAAAGCCTGGCCGATATTTACCTCGAGCTGATGCGCCGCCTGCTAGGCTGACTCGCCCGCCGCGGGACCTTGCACGGCTGGCAGGTTGACGACCAATGCCGCCACAAACAGGAATACGCACCACACCAGCACCCAGCCAGGCATCGACAGGCCGAGAAACTGCCAGACGATTTCTGCGCATTCACCCGAGCCGGTGAACACCATGCGCAGCACCTCTGTCAGCGGAAAGACATCCAGCATGTAGTCCAGCCCCGGGCCACAGGCGGGCACTTCGCCTGCCGGCAGACCCTGTAACCAGATGTGCCGACCGGCCACCAGGGCGCCCAGCGTCGCGGCACTCGCCGCCAGCAGCCCGTAAACGCGCGCGCCTGTTTTGCCCGGGCCATGCAGGCAGGCCAACAGCAGAATCAGACCGACCGAAATCACCGCGACGCGCTGCAGGACACACAATGGGCAGGGTTCCAGCTGCAAGCCATATTGGGCAAACAGGGCAAATCCCATGAGCGCCGCGCAGACCAGCGCCAGCAGACCGTTAACCAGTCGTCGCCGCACGACAAGAATCTCGAGAATGTTGCGAAGAGCATTCATGAATTGCCACGCATCATAAAATCGCCGCTGCGCCATTCGGCGCCGGTGCTACGCAAATTGTTCAAAACTTAAACTGCAGGTCTGCCTGCAGGCGCTGATAATCTTTTTCCGCGCCGACGTTTTCGTTAATTTCGTTCAGGAAATAAGTAAAACCTGCGGTCCAGTTCTTCGCCACCGAATACTTGCCCTTGAATATATGGCCTTTGACATCGGTGCCGCCGCCGCCGAAGTCCGAGTCGTTGAAGGTGGCGATGACTGCATCCTTTTCGACATCCTGGTAAATCCAGGCGGCATCCCAGGTCCCCGGGTCACCGGCCTTGCCGAGCTTGATCCCGAATGCATAGGCCGAGTCGAACTCGCTCGCCTCGGTGTTTTGCACCCAGTCCGCGAATAGCTTCACGGGCATGTCGCCCAGCATGCTGCCCAGCTCCGCGAACAGCTCCAGCTGGCGATAGTCGTTCACCAGATTACCGTCGATATCCACGGTGTTGCCGCGCGCCGCACCGTCATAAAAGGGGCTGTTGCCGCGCGTATTCGTGTAGCCGAAATAACCGAGCCCGGCTTTCAGTTCGGCGCCATTTGCCAGCGAGGTATCGAAGCCTACTTGCCCGCCAAGTATGAAACTGTCATCGCTGGACGAACGTTCCTCGACATACAGGCCAGCCAGGTTTACGAATACCAAGCCATTGTCGAAATTCATCGCCAGCCCCTCGGGATTGACATCGCCATCCCAGATTAGGCCACTGCCGCCGGCCCGATGCATGGGGTTTTTCATCTTGCCTGCCGTGACGCTGGTATTCTCGGCCGCCGCCCAGGTGACATAGGCAAGATCCAACCCGAAATCCTTGGTGGTAAAACCATCGTCCAGGGTCTGGTTGGTACTGGTTGGATTATCGCCGCCACTTGCCAGCTGAA
Source organism: Gammaproteobacteria bacterium (assembly GCA_041565075.1). Classification (GTDB taxonomy): domain Bacteria; phylum Pseudomonadota; class Gammaproteobacteria; order Steroidobacterales; family JABDLF01; genus JABDLF01. The sequence continues at coordinate 21,030 of JBFGOQ010000012.1, read as the reverse complement.
TGCCCGCCTTGACGGTGTCGTTGACATTGCCGGAAATCCCGACCCGGGCGCGCAGACGATTGCGATTACGCTCCGGCTTGCCATCTTCGTCAATAAATTCGTAGCGGTAACGAAAATCTCCCTTGATTTTCAACCCTTCGCCAAATTTCTTCCTGGCCTTTTGCGGCGGCGCGGGTGCCGGTTTTGGCGCTGCGCTGCCGCGCGCCTCCAGTGCATTCAGACGCTCCGAAAGACGCTCGATTTCCGCCCGCAAAGCCGCTACTTCTGAATCGGCGGCATGAGCCGGAAAATTGGCAACGCCCAGCACAATCACACAACCGGCAGCTGCCGCTAATCGCCGTAGGGAACTCAATGACATTACAATCTCCTGCATTCAGGGCCGACGCCCCATGGTTTCTTTATCCGGCGCGCGTGTGGCCCCGGGGGTTGCGAATGGCCTGCTCATCCTCAAGCACAAGTATCGATTGTGCAGGCATTCTCAGATCCTGTCAGGTTTCCCACGCGGATTGAAGCACGCATAGATGAGAACCATGTTACGGCGATGAACTCTGCCACGCGACTTTCTCCCGCAGATAGACCGGTAACGCTTCAGCCGCATCCAGCATGTCACCCCGCCCGGCAGCGGCCAGCGCATGACCAATCGCAAAGCGGGCATGGGGCAGGCGCTGCACACCGCTTTCACTGACACGCAGACCGAGCACATTAACCATTCGGTCGAAGGCACGCCAGCCATCGCCAACCGTTACCCAGTCGCGGCCCGGATCGGGCAAAGCGATGTTCTCGGGTTTGAGTAGCGCATCATCTGTGAGCGCTTCGGCCAGGCCGTTCGCGCCATGCGCGTAAAAACCGACGAAGGCCTCACCCATACGTGCGTCCAGGCAGACCGCTACGGCTCGCGCGCCCTCTTCTTCCATTGCGCCCTGGGCAAGCATTGCCAGGTCAGAAACCGGAATCACAGGCAGCCCCGCTGCCAGCGCCAGCCCCTGAGTGATGCCGGCGGCAATCCGCAGCCCGGTAAAGGAACCCGGACCGCGTCCGAAAACAATCGCGTCCAGGTCCTTTAATGCCATGCCACCCTCGGCCAGCAACTCGTCTGTCATCGTGAGCAGGCGCGGGCCATGTTCGCGTGCCAGGCGGTCTGCGCGATGAATGATTTTTTCGTCATGCAGCAGGGCCGCGGAACAGACCTCCGATGCAGCGTCCAGGGCCAGCAGGCGCGTCATGCTGCTGCGCCGCCAGAGTTCATCACCGGATGGGATTGCAGGAATTCGCAAACCTCGTCGCGGGACATCGCGCGTTGCATGGGCGGCAGACTGCGCAGAAACAAACGGCCGTAACCTTTGCTGGTGAGACGCGGGTCGCACAACACGGCCACCCCCGAATCCTCGTGGTCACGAATCAGTCGCCCCACACCCTGCTTGAGCGCCAGCACCGCCTGGGGCAATTGAAAATCGGTAAAGGGATTGCCGCCTTCCCGCCTGATGGCTTCCATGCGCGCCTGTTGCAAGGGGTCGCCGGGCGAGGCGAATGGCAGCTTGTCGATGACCACCAGCGACAAAGCGGGTCCGCGCACGTCGACGCCCTGCCAGAAACTGCTGGTGCCCATGAGAACGGCATTGCCCAGCGAGCGAAATCGCGCCAGCAGTTCCTCCCGCGGGGCATGCCCCTGCACCAGCAAGGGATAATCCAGCGCATCCGCCAGCATGCTGGCCGCTTCCTCCAGAGCACGATGAGAGGTAAACAACAGAAACGCACGCCCCTGCGACGCACGCACCAGCGGTAAGGCTTCATCGATGACCCGTTCGGTGTAATTCGCCGCCGAAGGTTGCGGCATATTGTCCGGCAAGTACAGGCGTGACTGACGGGCAAAATCGAAAGGGCTGTCAAGCCTGAGCGTCGTCGCCTGATCGACACCCATGCGTTTACGAAAATGCTCGAAGTCGTCGCCAACGGCCAGCGTCGCCGAAGTAAAAACCCAGGCGCAGTTGCGCGCACCCATGATGCCGCGCAATTCTTCGGCAACATCGAAGGGTGTCAGATTCAAGGTAAAACCGGATTTACCGACTTCCACCCAGCGCAGTCCGGCGCCCGGGTCTTCGTTGCCCAGGTCAGCGATCTGCACACCGCACTCATTGAGCCGCCGCCGGCAGCTCTCCAGCCCCTTGCTGGCGCCACTGGAGAGATCTCCGAGAGCCGCGTCGCAGGCCAGAAGCTGCTCAGCGAGATGCGCCAGCGCAACAAGAATCTGCGATGAAGCCTCGTCGAAACGCCTGCGCCCTGTCTGGCCACCCAGCGCAAGCCGCAATTTTTTGAGCGCCTGCAAAAGTCCGTCGGCCTGCTTGCGGACCTTTGCGGCGTAGGGCAAGGCCGCGGATTCAACCACCAGGTCACGGGCGAGTTCCGACAAGCGGCGGCTGCCGAGACTCACGCCAAAAAACCGCGCGGCAGTATCGGGCAGCTGATGTGCTTCGTCGATGATCAGCGCATCGGCGCCCGGCAGCAGTTCACCAAAGCCGCTTTCCTTGAGCGTCAGGTCCGCCATCAGCAAATGGTGGTTGACCACCACCGCATCGGCGGCCTGCGCCTCGCGCCGCGCCTGCACCACGTGACACTTTTCAAAAAATTCACACGCCTGGCCCAGGCAATTCTCCGCCGTCGAGGTCACTTTGGGCCAGATCGCCGCGCGTTCCGGCACATTGGCGACTTCACTGGTATCACCGGTCGCGGTCTGTTCTGCCCAGCGTTCTATGCGTTGCAGCTGGGTGCGTTGCGCGCGCGGCAGTTTCGGGTCGACCCTGGCCATGTCCAGCCGATGCAGGCACAGGTAATTGGCACGACCTTTGAGCAGTGCGACCTTGCCCGGGCGGCCCAGTGCGCCGGCGACCAGCGGCAGGTCGCGGTTGAAAAGCTGGTCCTGCAAGGTGCGCGTGCCCGTTGAGATGGCGATCTGGCGCGCGCTCAACAATGCTGGCACCAGGTAGGCAAAAGTCTTGCCGGTGCCGGTGCCTGCTTCCACGAACAGGGTCGAATGGGTATCGAGCGCTGCGGCCACCGCGCGTGCCATGCTCAGCTGTTGCGGGCGTGGCCGATAGTCACTCACCTGGCCTGCCAGCGGGCCGTCGGGTGCGAACAAGCTGGAAAAATCATTCATGCGCAAACTGTCATTTTCACCAAGTGCTCATCCACCACGCAATCGCGCGTCGCTGGCCATGCGCTTGGCCCGTTGCCTGAGCGAGGCATCCTCGCCCGCGAAGCGCAGCGCCTTTTCCGCGAACTGCGCGGCCGATTCATAATCCCCTTGCTCGTAATTGACGCCGGCAAGTTCCAACCAGATCTCGGCGTCGCGCGGGTCGATGCGCAATGCACGCTCGAGATCGACCGCCGCCTGGTCATTCTGCCCGGCCGCACGCCGTGCCCGGGCCCGCTCCAGCAAAGCCGTCACCGCAGGTGGCCGCAATACTTGCGCGCTGGCCTGGGGCAAGGGCGCGGATGCCACCACGGCATTGTCGCCGGCGCCTTTACTCTCCTGGCTGTCAGTGGCAATCGGCGGCGCGGTGGGCAGTGCCGTACAGGCCGGCAGCACAATTGAGACAAATACCCGCAGCCAGATACGCATCTTCGTCATCCGATTTTGTCCTTCAGCCATTCGAGCGCCCGCTCACCTACGCCCCGCTCGCCGCCCGGTTCGCACCCAGGCTGCACATCCAGGGTCACGACAGCGGGCAGCGGCACCGGCACAGTGTCGCCGCAACCGGGTGTGGATTCCAAACCCGATGCATAATTGATCCACGCCGCGCGCATTGATTCGTCGAGGTCCAGCACCAGAGATTGTGTCGGCAAACCCGCAAACAGGTCGGCCCATGCGGCCAGCGCGCCCGCCGCGCCACTGAGTCCGGCGGGGGCATTGTCATCGCGACCGATCCACACCACCGCCAGCCGATCGGCGCTGAAACCGGCAAACCAGCTGTCGCGCAGATCGTCCGTCGTGCCGGTCTTGCCGGCGACTTCCAGACCTTGCGGCAACCTGGCGCGGGCACTTTGCCCGGTGCCTCTGCGCATGGCGGTCAGCAGCCCGGCGTTCACCTGGGTCACCGCGGGCGTTTCGCTGACCTGGCGCAACTTCAAGGGATAGCGACTGATCGGCTCGCCTTGTTCATCGAGCACAAAACGTACCGCGTTAAGCGGCGTATAGGCGCCGGTCGTGGCCAGCGTGTTGTAAACCTGCGCGACTTCAAAGGGTGACATCGCCACCGCACCGAGCAACAAGGAAGGATAGGCCTCGACGCGACGCTCGAACCCGAGCTTGCTCAACACGCCTGCGACACGTTTCACGCCCGTCGCCATGCCAAGCCTGACCGCGGGCAGGTTTCGCGACTCCGCCAGCGCGCGAACAACAGGCATGGGGCCGGCAAAACTTTCATCGTAGTTTTTGGGTGACCAGGACTCGCCGTTTTCCAGTTCGACGGTGAGCGCTTCATCCTCCAGCAAGGAAGCCAGGTGAAAACGCCCGCTTTCGATTCCTGCCAGATACACCATCGGCTTGATCAGCGATCCTATCGGCCGTCGTGCGTCCATAACCCTGTTGAAACCGTCGAACGCGGGATCCCGTCCGCCGACAGCGGCCAGCACTTCTGCGCCGTCTGTCGTGGTGACAACCATGGCCCCCTCGAGACCCTCACCCACCTGTTTTTCCAGGCGCGTAATGCGCCCCGCCAGTGCCTGTTCGGCGCGCACCTGCACCAGCGGGTCGAGCGTCGTGAACACCTTGAGACCGGCGCGCGCGAGATCCTCCTGCCGAAAATCTCGCGCCAGTTGCCGGCGCACCAGTGCCATGAAAGCAGGGTAATAACTCGCGCCACGCACCGGCTTGTCGGCCAGTGCGAAGTCACGACGCTTTTGCGCAGCGGCATCGGCCTCATCCAGCAAACCGGCGGCAGCCATCTGCTCGAGCACCAGGTCGCGACGCGCCCGTGCCCGTTGGGGATGGCGACGCGGATCGTAGTAAGAAGGGCCCTTGACGATCGCCACGAGCAAAGCCAGCTGATGCGGCTCCAGCTCGGCCAGCGGCCTGCCGAAATGGTAGCGACTGGCCAGCGCGAAACCGTGCACTGCCCGCGGCCCGTCCTGGCCAAGATATATCTCGTTGATATAGGCATTGAGCAGGGAGGCCTTGTCATAGCGCCGCTCCAGCAACAGCGCCATCACCGCTTCCGTGAGTTTCCGGGCGAGTGTCCGCTCGTTGTTGAGAAAATAGCTCTTGACCAGTTGCTGGGTCAGGGTACTGCCACCCTGGCGCAGCGCTCCGCTCTTGATGTTGACCCAGGCGGCGCGTGCGATGCCATAAAAATCGAGTCCGGCGTGTTCGAAAAAGCGGCGGTCCTCGACCACCAGCAGGCTCTCGCGCAGCAACGGCGGCACATCGTCCGGCGACGTTACCAACCTGTCCTCGACCACACCGGGAAACAGGCTGCCCACCAGCAAGGGTTCCAGGCGCAGGATTGCGATGGGCGAACGCCTGGCGCCATCCGTGAGGCTGGCGATACGCCCGTTTGTGAAGCGCAGAAAAGCCGACTGGGCAGGTTCCTCACCGTCCCAGAATCCAAACGGGCGGCTCATGAGTTCGATGGCACGGCGGCTGCGGGCGTAGGTGCCGGGCGCGGTGGCACGCGAGCGCTTGCGATAGCCCAGCTGAATGAGCGCCCGCTCGAGTTCATCCGGCCCGAGCTGGCGGCCCTCGTAGAGCTCCAGAGGCTGTGCATAGACATGAGCCGGAACGTCCCAGCGCCGGCCCTCGAAGGCATGAGTGATGGTTCGGTCCAGGTGCCAGATCACCAGGCCGCCCACCAACAGCCCCGCGACGAGCAAACCGGCCACAAACTGCAGAGCGCGGCGTTTCCAGGCAGGAGCTGCCCGCGAGCGCTTCTTCCGCCGGGCAGACTTTTTCTTTCTTTTCTTAGACTTGGGGGCCTTACTTGAGACTGACTTGGAAGGCTTGCGCCGCCGCGTGCCGGACCCCCGGCGAGGCTTTTTGGCCATGGCGCGACTCTATCACGGCGCAGGGCCGATCCCCTATGGACGCGGCACCCCAGGGGCCCGTGAATCTTTTGCCGAAACGACCCTTGACAAGCGCACCCACAGCTACTATTGTGCATTGCAACAGAGTTATTGCAACGCAACAATCAAGCCTGGCGGGGCTCGTCCCGACCAGGCCGCACAGAGGAAAAAGAGATGATCAACCAAATGAACAAACTGGCAGGCAACACCATCAACCAGGCATTGGTCGTGGCCGAGACCATCGTGGGCGTCAGCCGCGCGGCCGCAGAAGGCACGTCGCAGTTGATGTTCAAAGTGAAGAAGCCCCTGCGTGACGCCGCCGGCACCGGCATTCGCCTGAACACAATCAGCCACAAGAGTGTGGAGAAGTTGGTAAAAGTGCAGGCCAGGGCCATCGAGCGTTCAGTTGACGCAGGCGCCGCCCGCCTGGCGCTCGCCGCCCGGGCACCTTCGCTGAAAGCGCTGATCGATCAGCAGGTCTCGTTGCTGCCCGAAACGCAGAAACGCCTGAAGGGTGATCTGCGTGACACCTGGCAGGTATTTGTCGATGCGGGTACCGAAATTGGCGATACCCTGGGTATTGGCAAGAGCAACGGCACTGGCAAGACCAAACTCCGGGGCAAGCGCAAGAGCGCTGCCGTTCGCAAGACCAGGGCCGGGCGCAAGCCGGCCAGCAAGCGCGCTAAAACTAAAACCAGGCGCGTCAGCAAGAAGGTCGCCGCCCCGGCCAAGGCAGTCAAGAAAGCACCGGCCAGGCGCGCCAAAGCCAAGAAGACGACCCGCAAGGCTGCCTGAGTAAACAAATCTGATCTCCTTCGCGCCCTCTTCGGAGGGCGTTTTTTTTGCCCGCGCCACCTGCAGCCGCTGGCCGGATCGTTATAATGGGCGCCTTTTCGGGGCCGCCCGGTTCCGGGGTCAGAAGGACTACCCATGAGTACAAAAAACAAAGACCTCAATGATTGGGTAAACCTGGTCGCTGCCCACGCCCGACCGGAGGACATCCACTGGTGCGATGGCTCACAAGACGAGTATCGCGATCTGGTCGGTGACATGCTGGAAGACGGTACCTTGCGTGAACTGAATCGCGGCAGCTTTCCCGATTGCTACCTGCACCTGTCAGACCCTTCTGATGTCGCGAGAGTCGAACACCTGACTTTCGTTTGTACCCGCGAACAAGAGGACGCCGGGCCCAACAACAACTGGATGGCACCGGACGAGGCGCACGAAAAAATAGACGCCCTGTTCGACGGTTGCATGAAGGGTCGCACCATGTACGTGATCCCCTATTGCATGGGACCAATCGACTCGCCGCTGGCACGATGCGGCGTGGAAATTACCGACAGCCCCTACGTGGTCATCAACATGCGCATCATGACCCGCATGGGCCAGGCTGCACTGGAACGCATCGAGCGCGAAGGCGCATTCGTGAAGGGCCTGCACTCCACCGGCGACCTGGATCCGGACAAGCGCTTCATCATGCATTTTCCCGAAGAACTCACGATCAAGAGTATCGGCTCGGGGTACGGCGGCAACGCCTTGCTGGGCAAGAAATGCCACGCGCTGCGTATTGCAAGCTTTCAGGCGCGCCAGGAAGGCTGGCTCGCCGAACACATGCTGATCCTGGGCCTCGAAAGTCCCGAGGGAGAGACCCATTACATTGCGGCCGCCTTCCCTTCTGCGTGCGGCAAGACCAACCTTGCCATGCTGGTCCCGCCGGACTCGCACAAGGGCTGGAAGGTCACCACGATCGGTGACGACATTGCCTGGCTGCATCCGGGCGAGGACGGCAGGTTGTGGGCGATCAACCCGGAAGCAGGATTCTTCGGCGTGGTGCCGGGCACCAGCCCCAAGACCAACCCGCATGCCTACGAAATGATCCGGCACGACACGATTTTCACCAATGTCGCCACCACCGAGGACGACGAACCCTGGTGGGAAGGTCGCCCGGACGGCAAGCCCGCCACCAACTGGAAAGGTGACGCTTACGATCCCGAGCAAGGCCCGGCTGCGCATCCCAATTCGAGATTCACGGTGTCCGCCAGGCAAAATCCCAGCTATTCGCCGCGCACAGAGGACCCGCGTGGCGTGCCGATTTCGGCTATCGTTTTCGGCGGCCGCCGGCGCGAGACAGCACCCCTTGTTTACCAGGCACGGGACTGGGGACACGGCGTGCTGGTGGGTGCCGGCATGGCTTCGGAGACCACCGCCGCGGCCACTGGCGCCGTCGGCGTGGTGCGCCGCGACCCCATGGCCATGAAACCCTTCTGCGGTTACAACTTTGCCGACTACTGGGGTCACTGGTTATCCATGTCCGACAAACTCGATCAGTTGCCGGGCGTCTTTCACGTCAACTGGTTTCGCCAGGACGCAGACGGGCGCTTCCTGTGGCCGGGATTCGGCGAGAACATCCGTGTGCTGCGCTGGATCGTGGAACGCTGCCAGGGCCGCGACAATGCCGTGGATTCTCCGGTCGGTTTGTTGCCGGCGCCCGATAGCCTGGATGTCAGCGATCTCGATATCGACCCTGCCACGCTCGAGGCTTTGACCCGCATAGACAAGGTCCAGTGGCAGGAGGAGATCCGCTCCATCGGCGCGTACCTGCAAGGCTATGGCGAGCGCCTGCCGCAGCGTCTGGCTGAAGAACTGCAACGGGTCACTGACGCGCTGGCCTGATAGTGCGTAAAGCGATCAAGACGGGCGGCTTGCGGCCGCCTTTTTTTATTGCGTTTGAGTGCGGCTATTCGTCGCAGAGGTAATAAATGGCGGTGGGTGAGTCCGGCTTGACCGCCTTGCCCAGGCCAATAAAGCCTTCGCCCGTCAATTGCACGGAATCGCGGCGCACGAATAATTCCTGGCCAAGATTGTTGAGCACGAAAGTGCCATTGGTACTCTGGTCCAGCAGCCGGAACTTGCCGCGCTTCAACTCGACCTGGGCATGCAGACGCGAGATCAGATGGTTGTTGACCACCAGGTCGCTGTCATCGGCGCGGCCGATGGCAATCAGCGGGCGCTTTTCGTCGACGGTCACTTCCTGGTTTTTATAGCGCAGGCTCAGCGAGCCTTTCTTTGACTTGGCGATCTCGTCCCAGGAAATGGACCGCACCATGCTGGTGGCATCTTCTTTTTTCCAGATCACTTCGAACAGCGCCATCTGGTCAGTGCGCCCCTTGATTTTGGCCAGGTCGATCTGCCGGGTATTGGCCTGCCACTCGGGCGACAGGAGATCAACGGTGGGACCGGTGGTTATGATCTGCCCCGACTTGGCCTGACTGGTCATGCGTGAAGCGATATTGACCGCGTTACCGAACACATCGTTACGCTCGATGATTGCCGGCCCGAAATGGCATCCGATCCTGATCGTCACCGACTCGCCGTCCACTTCGAGTTCATCGGTGATGGCTTCGTGCATGCGGGTCGCGGAAGTCATGGCATCGTCAACGCTTTCGTAGGTCGCCATGAGCTCGTCACCCATGGTCTTGATGACCTTGCCGCTGTGCTCCTGGGCCGCGGTAGTCATGACATCGATGCAATAAGAAATGGTATCGCGCGCCTTGGCATCGCCCAGCACGTCGTACAGCCGCGTGCTGCCAACCACATCGGCAAACAAGATCGTCAGTTCCTGCTCATCACCCATTGCGCGCTTCGAAATATCGGTTCCGGCTTCCATGTTACTGCGATCGATTGTACATAATACCGGGGAGGCCTCCCAGCAATGCTTTGATGCTCAATGCCTTAACAGTTACTTCTCAGCCACAATATAGACAATCCAGGCAGGATCCGCTTCGCCTTCGGTCACCGGTTCGAAAATTCCGTTGCCTTCCTCTTCGTCCTCGTCCCAGCCTTCCCAGTAGACAGTGGCTGCTTTGAACCCTGCTTCCAGCAGCAGCTCCTTGAGTTCCGGCAGGCTCCAGAAACGCCAGTGGTAGGTAAAGGCTTTCTTGATGCGGGAGCCATCAGGGAATTTGAAATGTATATGGCAAACCATGTCGCCGGTGACCGGATCGACTTTCTTCTGGTGCCAGATATAAGTGAAACCGTCGTGCTTGGTTTTTTCCTTGCTCTCTTCATGCGCTTCGGAGCCGCCAAAGGCGTCCAACACAAACATGCCATCGTCGCCCAGGGATTCGTGTACCCGCTTGAAATACGCGCGCATCTGCTCCCGTGTCTTGAAGGTCCAGTAGCTGAAGTTCATGGCTACCGCGATGTCGGTCGGCGGTGTGTCCGCTTGCATGACGTCCGCGGTCACCAGCTGCACGCGGCTGCGCGCCTCCGGCGGTAATTTGGCCAGATGGTGTTGGCGTCCCCAATCCTGTACCGCTGGGTTAATGTCCACACCTATGGCGGTACGCGAGGCATCGCGTTTTACCCATTCGCAACATTCATTGGCCGTGCCGCAGAAATCTTCGCGCAGGCTGGTTGGCTTGCGGCCGCGCAGCTTTTCAAAAGTCTCCAGCAGAAAGTCGGTTTCCTGCTCGACGTTTTGCACGGACTCCTCATACAAGTCGTGAATGTCGGCCTTCTCCGCCATGGTAAGTTTTTTCTGTTGCTGGTCTTGCGAAGACCTGCGGTGAGCGAGAACGCTGGACATAGTCAAAATCCTTGGTTAGCGAATGGCAATGAGCGCAAGCTGCGGGCGGCCATTGTAATGCAACTGACACTGGGCCGACAGGCCATCTGGCAAGACCATACGGCCAGACCAACGCATGGCGTACAATACACCGCCCTTCACCCGCGGAGATCACACATGCGCCTCGTCCTGGCACTAGTCGCCACCATGTTGACCACCACCATGCTGTTCGCCCAACAGGCCGGTGTGGGCAGCAAAGCGCCAGCGCCGGTGGCGGAACAAGGGACCGTTGAGACACTGCCGGACGCGCTGCTGGAACGCGCGGCGGCTTTGCGAGACACGGCGCTTGCCGACAACCAGGCGTATGCAATTGTGCGCTCACTGACGGTGGAAGTCGGGCCGAGGCTCGCGGGATCCGAAGGCGACCGCGCAGCGGTGGCGTGGGCCTTGACCAAGCTCAAGGCACTTGGCCTTGCAAACGTGCGGACCATGCCGGTGGACGTGCCACACTGGGACCGTGGTGACATCGAAATCGAAATCACCGAACCCTTTCCACAGCAACTGACAGGCGTCGCACTGGGAGGCAGCGTGGGCACCGCCAGCACCGGGCTGACGGCGCCGGTCATCGGGTTCGAAAATCTCGAAGCACTCAAGAACGCGCCGGCCAGCCAGGTCGCCGGCCATATCGTTTACATCGGCGACCGCATGGTTCGCGCGCAGGACGGCGGTGGCTACGCGACTGCGGTCACCAAGAGGTTCGAAGGACCCGCCGTTGCCGCCGACAAGGGTGCACGCGCATTGTTGATCCGCTCGGTGGGTACCTCAAAGAATCGTCTGGCTCATACCGGCAGTGCCCGCTACCAGGAAATGAACCCGCGCATACCGGCGGTGGCGCTCACCAACCCCGACGCCGACATGCTTGAAGCACAGTTAGAAAGCGGGCATCCGGTCAGCGTACAACTCGTGCTCAGCGCACGCATGCTGCCGGCGCGACGCTCAGCAAATGTCATCGCCGAGGTGCCGGGCAGCACAGAGAGTGAAGAAATAGTCCTGCTTGCCGCGCATCTGGATTCCTGGGATCTAGGAACCGGCGCGATCGATGACGGGGCTGGCGTCGCTATCGTCACCGAAGTGGCGCGGTTGATCGCGCAGCTGCCCGAGCCGCCCAGGCGCACTATCCGCGTTCTGCTGGCTGCCAATGAAGAGTTCGGGCTGAGTGGCGCCAGGGCCTATGCCGCCGCCTTTGAGAAGGCGCTCGATAAACATGTCATCGGCCTTGAGGCCGACCTCGGTGCGGGACGTATTTATCAGCTGGAATCGCGTGTGCTCGATCAGGACCTGCCGCTCGTTTATGCAATGCACCGCGTACTGATGCCCCTGGGCGTGACGCTGGGCGGCAACCGGGCCGGCGGTGGTGCAGACCTCTCGCCAATGCGCAAGCTCGGCATGCCGGTGCTGGCCCCGCGCCAGGACGCGAGCGAGTATTTTGACTTCCATCACACGGCCAACGACACGCTGGACAAAATCGATCGCGAGGACCTTGCACAAAACGTGGCCGTTTATGCTGCGCTCACATTGCTGGCCGCCGAGATGCCCGAACGATTTGCAACGCGCCCGGCGGAACCCCCTCCGGACTGAACGCACTGTGAAGCCACACCTTCTGGCGCGGTGTAGGTACTATTACGAATTGGACTCGCCGGGACGACAATTCACACTGGCACGGCAAGAACTTGAGACATTTCAGGCGCTTCCAGTGCATGCATTGCCGGCATTGGAATCTGCTCTGAGGTCAGGTTGCACGCGGTGCCGGCATGACAACAAAACAAGCAGATCTCACCCGCCCCACTGACCTCAAGGATCATATGCGTGGCACGGGGCCGGTGCGCACGCGACGCCCGACTTACGTCGACTTCCTGCCACCCTGCAACAACGCCTGCCCGGCCGGCGAGAACATCCAGGCCTGGCTGGCGCATGCCCGGGCGGGCGATTACGAAGCGGCCTGGCAAACCCTGGTTGCCGACAATCCCATGCCGTCGATACACGGCCGGGTCTGTTATCACCCCTGCGAAGATGCCTGCAACCGCAGTCACATTGATTCGACGGTGAGTATTCACGCTATCGAGCGATTCCTTGGTGACAAGGCAAGGGAGATGGGCTGGACTGCGCGTATCACAAGCAAGCCCTCGGGCAAGCGTGTGTTAATCATCGGTGCCGGACCAAGCGGCCTGTCTGCGGCCTATCACCTCGTGCGACTGGGCCACCAGGTGGAGATACGCGAGGCCGGTCCCATGCCGGGTGGCATGATGCACTTTGGCATCCCTGCGTATCGTCTGCCGCGTGACGTACTCACAGAAGAGATCAGCCGTATCGAGGCCCTGGGCGTCACCATTGTGCTCAATCACAAGGTCGAGGACGTCCTCGGAGAAAAATCTGCCGGCAACTTTGACGCCGTGTTTGTCGCCGTGGGCGCACACCTCGCCAAGAAAGTAGACATTCCGGCCCGCGATGCGGGCCAGATTCTCGACGCCGTGACATTTCTCAAAGATGTCGAAACCGGCAATCGACCCTTACTCGGGCGGCGCGTCGCCATTTACGGCGGCGGCAACACGGCCATGGATGCCGCGCGCACTGCCAAGCGACTGGGTGCCGATGAGGCATTGATCATCTATCGCCGCGATCAGGCGCACATGCCGGCGCACGATTTCGAAGCAGAAGAAGCGCTTGCAGAGGGCGTCAAGATCAACTGGCTGAGAACGATCAAGGAGATCGACCAGAGCAGTTTTAAAGTAGAAGTCATGCGCATAGAGGACGGCCGGCCGGTCGGCACCGGTGAATTCGAAACCTTGGAGGCCGATTCGCTGATACTCGCCCTGGGCCAGGATACCGATACGGCATTCCTGCGCGCAGTACCCGGCATCGAATTCGAGCACGACGGCACCGTCATCGTGGGGCCCGACATGATGACCGGTGCCCAGGGCGTGTTCGCCGGCGGTGACATGGTGCCCAGCGAACGAACGGTGACGGTGGCCGTGGGCCACGGCAAGAAAGCAGCGCGTTGCATCGACGGTTTTCTGCGCGCGGAGCCTTATCAGCCGCTGCCCAAGCACCCGGTCGTGGGTTACGAGCGCCTGCACGTGTGGTACAAGTCGCACGCGCCCAGGCGCGAGCAGGCCCACCTGCCCGCAGAGCTGGCCACCCGGGACTTTGCTGAAATCGTCGCCGGGCTGACTGCCGAAGAAGCAGTGTTTGAGGCCGAACGCTGCCTGTCCTGCGGCAACTGCTTCGAGTGCGACGGTTGCTACGCGGCCTGCCCGGAAGACGCCGTGATCAAGCTGGGCAAAGGCAAGCGTTACCGCTTCGACTACGAGGCCTGTACCGGCTGCGCAGTGTGCTACGAACAATGCCCCTGCTACGCCATCGAGATGGTGAGCGAAACAAGTGTCGAGGATGAGCCGCGCGAGCGGGCCTGAAGGGTGACGAGGGCGACATTCTGTGAAGGACACACCGAACAACGCAGTCATCCTCGATGGCAACGAAGCAACGGCGTATGTCGCTTACCGCGTCAACGAAGTGTGCGCCATTTATCCGATCACGCCCTCTTCGCCGATGGCCGAGCTGGCCGACGAGTGGAGCGCGCAGGGACTGCGCAACATCTGGGGTAATGTCCCCGAGGTTATCGAGATGCAAAGCGAAGGCGGCGCGGCCGGCACCGTGCATGGCGCTTTGCAAAGTGGCGCGCTGACCACCACCTTTACGGCGTCCCAGGGCCTCATGCTGATGCTGCCCAACATGTACAAGATTGCGGGCGAACTGACCTGCGCCGTGTTTCACGTCGCGGCGCGCTCGCTGGCTGCGCAGGCGCTGTCGATTTTCGGTGACCACAGCGACGTAATGGCGGCACGCACCACCGGTTTTGCCCTGCTCGCCTCGTCCTCGGTGCAGGAAGCCCATGACCTGGCGCTGATCGCCCAGACCGCAACGTTGCGGGCGCGCATTCCGTTTGTGCATTTCTTCGATGGTTTTCGCACCTCGCATGAGATCAACAAAATCCAGCTGCTGAGTGATGCGCAGATCCGCGCCATGATTGACGACGACCTGGTGCACGCGCACCGCCGGCGCGCTCTCAGCCCCGACCGTCCGTTCGTGCGCGGCACAGCGCAGAATCCCGACGTCTATTTCCAGGCCCGCGAGACGGTCAATCCCTTTTATGCCGCAACCCCGGATATCGTGCAGGATGCGATGGACCGGTTCGCGAGCCTGACCGGTCGCAGCTACCAGCTGTTCAGTTATCACGGCGCGGCCGATGCCGAGCGCGTCATCGTCATCATGGGCTCCGGCGCCGAAACCGTGCGTGAAACCGTGGACGTTCTGCAGGCCGCAGGTGAAAAAGTTGGTGTGCTGCAGGTGCGCCTCTACCGTCCTTTCGCAACAGAAAAGTTTGTCGCGGCCCTGCCGAAAACGGTGCGCAAGATCGCGGTACTGGACCGCACCAAGGAGCCCGGTGCCGCAGGTGAGCCTTTGTACCAGGACGTGGTCAGCAGTGTTTTCGATGCCTGCAGCGACAAACGGCTCACGACCCTCCCGCAGGTGATCGGCGGGCGTTACGGTTTGTCCTCCAAAGAGTTTACGCCAGGGATGGTGCGTGGGGTGCTGGATGAACTCAGCAAGGCGCAACCGAAACGTTCATTCACGATAGGCATTCGCGACGATGTAACGGATTCCAGTCTCGAATATGATCCGGAGTTTCTGCCCGATGAAAGCAAACTGACGCAGGCCCTGTTTTTCGGCCTGGGTTCCGATGGCACGGTGGGTGCTAACAAAAACAGCATCAAGATCATCGGCGAGAACACCGATCTGCATACCCAGGCTTATTTCGTCTACGATTCCAAGAAAGCTGGCGCCATCACTATTTCTCACCTGCGTTTCGGGCCCCAGCACATTGCTAAACCTTACCTGGTGCAAAAGGCCGACTTTATTGCCTGCCACCAGTATGCGTTCACGGCACGCATGGATATGCTGAGCCACGCCCGCGAGGGTGCGACTTTTCTGCTTAATTGTCCCCACGAAGCGGCACAGGCCTGGGCGTCTTTGCCACGGCCGGTGCAGCAGGCACTGATCAGCAAGCGCATGCGTTTCTTTGTTATCGATGCCGCTGCGGTGGCCCGCAGCAGCGGTATGGGCCGGCGTATCAATACGATTATGCAAGCCTGTTTCTTTGCCCTGTCCGGCGTGTTGCCGCGAGAGGCGGCCATCGCCGGGATCAAGCAGGCGATCGAGAAAACCTACGCGCGCAAAGGCGCGGCGCTGGTACAGCAAAATTTTGCTGCCGTGGATGCCGCACTCAGTCACTTGCACGAGGTGCCGGTTCCGGCCACCGCCACCAGTACTCGCGAGTTGCCGGCCGCCGTACCCGCCGAAGCACCTGAGTTCGTGCGCCGGGTAACGGCCAGAATGATGATGGGACTCGGTGACGAAATCGCGGTCAGCGAGCTGCCCGTGGATGGCACCTACCCGTCGGCGACCACACGCTGGGAAAAGCGCAATATCTCCGATCGCATACCGGTTTGGGACGAAGCGATCTGCGTACAGTGCGGGAATTGCAGCTTTGTCTGCCCGCATAGCGTGATCCGCGCCAAGTTCTATCACCAGGCGCACCTGGCGGCGGCGCCGGACGCCTTCAAGTCCGCACCTATCAATGCGCGCGGCTTCCCGGAAACACGCTATTCGCTGCAGGTGTATGCCGAGGACTGCACCGGCTGCGATCTCTGTGTCGAGGCCTGCCCGGTGATCGACCCTGAAGATCATTCCCGCAAGGCGATCAACATGGCGCCCAAAGACCTGGAACTGGCGGGGTCACGCAAGAACGTCGCTTTCTTCGAAGCGCTGCCTGTGAACGACCGCACGACGGTGGACTTTTCCCGCGTCCAGGGCGCGCAGTTTCTCGAACCCTTGTTCGAGTTCAGCGGAGCCTGTGCCGGCTGCGGCGAAACGCCTTACGTGCGGTTGCTGTCGCAGTTATTCGGTGACCGGTTGCTGGTGGCCAACGCCACGGGCTGTTCCTCAATTTACGGCGGCAACCTGCCAACCACGCCCTGGGCCGTCAACCAGGACGGGCGCGGCCCCGCGTGGTCGAACTCCCTGTTCGAAGACAATGCCGAATTCGGACTCGGTATGCGGATCAGCGTCGATCAGCAAACCACCATTGCCCATGAACTGCTGCGCAGGCTGGAAGCAGAGCTTGGCAATGAGCTGGTCAACGACCTGGTCGAGGCGCCGCAGGTGCTCGAGTCGGAGATCGGCGATCAGCGCGAACGCGTGGCCCGTCTCAAGGTGGCGTTGCTCGAATTGGGTGACAAGCCCGCGGCACGCAGCCTGCTGTCGGTTGCCGACAACCTGGTCAGGCGCAGCGTCTGGCTGGTCGGTGGTGACGGCTGGGCCTACGACATTGGTTCTGCCGGTCTGGATCACGTTCTGGCAAGCGGGCGCGACGTCAACGTACTGGTCCTGGATACCGAGGTGTACTCCAACACGGGCGGCCAGATGTCCAAAGCGACCCCCACGGCGGCAGCGGCCAAATTCGCATCGGCCGGCAAGCGCGTGGGCAAGAAGGACCTGGCCATGCAGGCGATTTCCTACGGCAACGTTTACGTCGCACAGATCGCCATGGGCGCCAACCCGCAACAAACCCTGTTGGCGCTGCGCGAGGCAGAGGCCTACCCGGGTCCATCGCTGGTGCTGGCATACAGCCATTGCATTGCCCACGGCATAGACATGACCAAAGGCCTGGATCAGCAAAAACTGGCGGTCGCGAGCGCTTACTGGCCGCTGATCCGTTACAACCCTGTCCTGCGCGAAGCAGGCAGCAACCCTTTTGTGCTGGACTCGCCGCGTCCGTCGATCAAGTTAAAGGACTATGCCTATAGAGAGCTGCGCTACAAGGTATTGACCCAGACGCGGCCCGAACAAGCGCGGGAGTTGCTGGCACTGGCCCAGGAAATCGTCGACCTGCGCTGGCGCAATTACGAGGAAATGGCGCGTCATGGTGCGGAAGGTTTCCAGCCGATGACCCGACGCAACAAGAGTGAGCGGGGGGCACCATGACCACCTGTAATGACACTTTTAGAGAAGTGCGAGCATGAACAAGAAACTGAACACGCGTTACATGGGCCTGGAGCTGCGATCACCAATCGTCGTTTCGGCCTGCCCGTTGTCTGCGAGCATCGACAACATCGCGCACATGGAGGACGCAGGTGCCGGCGCCGTCGTGCTGTTTTCTCTGTTCGAGGAACAGATTCGCAAGGAAACCGAGTTGCTGGAGGAAGTGACCGGGGCAACCACCGACACGTTTGCCGAAGCCGCTGATTTTTTTCCCTCCGTCGATGCCTATGAACTGGGCAGCACCCGTTATCTGGAACTTATTCATAACGCGAAGCAACGCGTCGACATCCCGGTGATCGCGAGTCTGAACGGGACCAGCCCTGCAGGCTGGATCGACTATGCCAAGCAAATGGAGCAAGCCGGTGCCGACGGTATCGAGTTAAACATTTTCTTCATACCCGCCGACCCTGGTGTGTCGGGAGTCGAAGTCGAGCGACGCTACCTGCAGATCGTGCACCAGGTCGCCGAGACGGTAGCGGTGCCGGTGGCCATGAAAATCAACCCTTACCTGAGTGCAACCGGGCACGTCGCCAGCGAAATGGTGCAGCTCGGTGCCCGCGCACTGGTCCTGTTTAACCGGCTCTACCAGCCCGATTTCGACATCGAGCGCCTGCACATCAGCAACGATCTCAAGTTGAGCGAGCCTAACGAGATTCGCCTGCCCATGATGTGGATTGCCGCGCTGTATGGCCGCATCGGTGCATCGCTGGCCGCCACCACGGGTGTGCAAGGCGGCAAGGAAGTTATCAAATACCTGCTGGCCGGGGCCGACGTGGTTATGACGGCTTCATCCCTTTACAAGCACGGCATCGAACACTTGCGCACCATGCATCGCGAAGTCGAAGACTGGATGGACAGGAAACAATTTGACTCCGTCGAAGGTTTTCGCGGCATCCTCAGCCAGCAGAACATCAGTGATACTTCTGGCTTCGAACGGGCCAACTACATCCGGATCCTGGAGCAGGCGAAAGTCACCGCATAGGGGTTTCAAAGCTTGCATTACTCCGTGGATGCCAGTCCACGGCCTGGCGAATTCAGGCGTCGCAGCCGGCTCGCCAGCGCGCGCACGTCGATGTCGGCGTCGGTCTGCACGCTGATAAGCTTCGCCACTTCTGCCGGCACCAGCGGCTGGCTGTCGCGCAACTGCATTTCCAGCACCTGCACATCCGCCTCGGAGGCGTCGCGGCCTTCGCGCGTGCGGTTTGCCACGCGCTCACGCAAGTTAGCAAGGCTTGCCCGGCAATCGAGAATCGCGAAAGGCCTTGCCTTGCGCGTGGCAAGCCGGGCAAACGCGTCACGATCGACCTGTCGCAGAAACGTCGCATCAACGATGACCGGCCAACCCGCATCCAGGCAAGTCGCGGCCACATCCAGCAGACGCCGGTAGGTTTTTTCACTGGCAGCAGCGCCGTACATCTCGGGCTTGTTTGCCGCCGCGCTGCGCGCCTCAGGCGCCAGCTTGAACAGGCGTTTGCGTTCCACATCGGAGCGCACATGGATGGCGCCCAGCTCACCGGCGAGCCGGCGCGCCAACCAGCTTTTGCCGGCACCGGAAACACCGTGGGTGATGACCAGCAAGGGCCGTGCCTCATGAGCGAGCCGTTGTGCCAGGTCGAGGTGGCTGGTCAGATCCGCGAGGTGTTGCTGCGACGCCGGCTCATCGCGGGCATCGGGCCACCGCTCCTGAATCAGTTCGATGCCCGCTATTTTTGCCCGCACCATGGCGCGATAGACAGCGTAAAAGCGCAGCAGCCGCAGCGCCGGGTAATCGCCGCTGCGCGCGAGCCAGGCGTTTAAAAAGCCAAAGGCCAGTTGTTGCTTGTCATGATGCAGCAGGTCCATGAACAGGAAGGCAACATCATTAATGACATCGATCCAGCGCAACTCGGCGCTGAATTCGATGCAGTCGAAAGCCAGAATCTCCTTGCCCCGCAATACCAGGTTGCGCAAGTGCAGGTCGCCGTGCCCCTCGCGCACGAAACCGGCCGCTTTGCGCTCGCCCATCACTGCTCGCAGGACCTCGAATCGGGAATCGCTCCAATCGCGCAGACCATCCAGGCGGCCCGCAATGTCAGCGCCGCCGGCCAGCGGCACCAGGTGCCGAAAATTCTCCATGACTTCGCCGCGTACGACAGCAGGTTCGCCGAAGTCGGTATCCGGACCCGCACAACTCAGTGCAGCATGAAAAGCAGCCAGGCGCCCACCGAAGCGACGGAAAAGCAGCACCGCTTCCGCGTGGTCTTTGGCATGCACGCCTAACCAGCGATCCATTTGCAATTCCTGTGGGAATTCATGCATGAGCACGGCGTACTCGATGGCCTCGCCCTCGCCACCGATTTCGGGCGCGGCATCGCTGCCCGTTATTGGCACGACCTCAAGGTAGAGCTCCGGTGCAAGCCGGGTATTGAGCCGCAGTTCTTCCGTGCAGGCCTGGTGGCGTTTCTCGAGAGTCGAAAAATCCAGGAACCCGAGGTTCACGGGTTTCTTGATTTTGTAAACGAAATCGCCTGTCAGCAGCACCCAGGAAATATGGGTTTCGATCAGCTCAACGGTCGTTACGGGGTGCGGGTAGCGCGAGGTCTGCAGCAGTTTGCTGATCAATACCGGCAGCGTCGCTTTGTTCACCGCCCCACTCCAGGAGTTATGGATTCACCATTACTTACTCTAGCAGAGTAAGCACAGCCGGCTCGCGCAACGTACGTGGGACAATCAGGCCGCGCGATCGCGCGCGGCGAGCGCAGCCTCGACAACTTCAGTGCCTGCACCGTCACGATGCGCATTCTCGGAAAGATAGCGCCGCCAGTGGCGCGCGCCGGGCTGACCCTGGTACAGGCCGAGCATATGCCGCGTTATGGCGCCGAGGCGCACACCCTGGCCGAGTTGGTGCTCGATGTACCCCAACATGGCACGCACCACGTCCTCCCTGCTGATCACCGCCGGCGTCGCCCCGAAAATCTGCGCATCCACCTGTGCCAGCAACCACGGGTCCTGATAGGCGGCCCGACCTATCATCACGCCATCGACATGTTGCAGTTGCTCCTGAATATCCTTCAGCGTCCTGATGCCGCCATTAATCAGGATCTCCAGCGCTGGAAAGTCTTTTTTCAGGCGATACACGCGCTCGTACCTGAGCGCCGGCACCTCGCGATTCTGTTTTGGGCTGAGCCCGCTCAACCAGGCTTTGCGCGCGTGAATGGCGAAGGTTTCACAACCCGCGGCCGCGACTTCAGTCACGAAGTGGTGCAAAAATT
>JBFGOQ010000011.1:0-52922 GCA_041565075.1 Gammaproteobacteria bacterium | reverse complement strand
GCTGTCCGAAGTAGAGTCCGCCGAGGCCTGCGACCCCTTGCTGGTTGCTGCGGAAACCGCGTTGGAAGCCGGCCTGATGTCGTCCAGTGAGATTCTCGAGCGCTATGAGAGTGTGCGCAAGCGAGTGCAGGACGCGGCCGCCAGGGCCTGCAAGCGCCCGCGCCTGGGCAGCGCGGCTGAAATTATGGCGCCGCTTGCACCCATGGATGAAAAAGCCGTGGCCAGGGAGGCACGACGCCAGGTGACCGCCAATCAACGCGTCAGGTTTTTCGGTGGCGCCGAGCGTCTGCCGGAGTTATCCGAACCCCGGCACTTGTCCATTCAGATCAATCGAGCCTTGCATGATCTGTTAATCAAATATCCCGAGGCCACAGTGTTTGGCGAAGACGTGGCACAAAAAGGCGGCGTTTATACCGTGACCTCGGGCCTGGCCAAAACCTTCAGGGGCACGCGGGTTTTCAATACACTGCTGGATGAGACGACCATACTTGGTTTGGCACAGGGCGCTGGTCTCATGGGCCTGTTGCCGTTCCCCGAAATTCAATACCTCGCCTATTTCCACAACGCCTGCGACCAGCTGCGCGGCGAGGCGTGCTCGCTGCAATACTTTTCCAACGGCCAGTTCGCGAACCCCATGGTAGTGCGTATTGCCTCACTCGGTTATCAGAAAGGATTCGGCGGGCACTTCCACAACGACAATTCGATTACCGCATTGCGGGATATTCCCGGGCTGGTTATCGCCTGCCCGAGTCGGGGTGATGACGCCGCCATGATGCTGCGTACCGCGGCCGCCACCGCCAAAGCCTGCGGCCGCGTGGTGGCTTTCCTCGAGCCCATCGCGCTGTACATGCACAAGGACTTGTATGCCCCCAAAGACGGCAAGTGGCTTTTTAAATACCCGGCCCCGGATCAGTTTGTGCCCATCGGGGAGCCGCGAATCTACTCGCCAAAAGCATCGGAGTTGCTGATCATCACTTACGGCAATGGCGTGCCCATGGCATTGCGTGTTGCCAAAGCGCTCAAGACAGAACACGCCATCGCGACGCGAGTGATGGATCTACGTTGGCTGAAACCGTTGAATCGCAGGGCGATCGCCAAGCATGCCGAAACCTGCGGCAGAGTAATGGTGCTGGATGAGGGCCGCAGGACAGGTGGCATATCCGAAGAGATTTTCACGGCGCTTGATGAAGCCGGCGTGACAACGCCGAAGGTCCGGGTGACCGGTGAAGACACTTACATTCCGCTGGCTGCCGCGGCCAACCTGGTACTGCCCTCCGATCAACAGGTGATCGAAACCGCACGTCGATTGCTTTCAGCCTGAGGCGATTAGCAGCAACCCGGCTGGCGTCTCGGGCATGCTGGGATTTTCCCCTGCAGGATATGGGTGTTCATACCCCTTGGTTGGACCAAATCAATACGCCATGCTCATACCAGCAGCCGCCCATTGCGACGTTTCCCGATGTTCGCGCAGCATGCGCTGTCGGTATGAATACCCGCGAGACGTCCTCGCATTACAGTGTCTGTAGGCAACCAGGACGTAATAAGACCGGGGCAGCTGCTCCCGGCCTTTTTCTTTGCGCTGGTATGTGTCAGTTGCCTGTTTTGATGCTGCGGGTGGCCAGGAATTTCATTGCCTCGACCAGCAGCCAGACGAAAAACAACGGCAACAGGATTGTCTGCATGATGAAAATCACGATGAGGTTGATGATGTGTTCGCTGGCATTGGAAACCCGGTCCCTGAAACTTGCCAGGCGTTCCTTCACGTTGATTGAATCCAGCGACTGATCAATGGCGCTGCCCAGGCGTTCCAGCAGGCTCTGATCCGCGGCCACCGGCAGCGCCTGTTGCTCGCTGATCTCGCGGATCTCGGAGGTAGTGGTTTCAAGCGCCTGGGTAGCGGCTGCCTGTTCTGCCGCAAGGAAGGTGTCGAATACCAGGTTACTGCCGATGATCAGGAGCGCCACCGCAAAGCGCATAAAGGCCGCCACCAGCAATACGCGTATCGCGATGCTGCTGTAGTTCTTTAGTTTTTCACCGGGGGCCCATAAGGTAAGCAGATAAAAGATTGCCGCCAGCGCAAGAAACACACTGATACCCCACCAGGCGCTGATTCTGAGCAGCACGTTTTGCAGGCCCAGCGAACTGGTGGCCACCAGCATTACCGCCGAGAAACGCTCCACCAGGTCGTTGACCGGATCCAGGATCTGCCCCACGGTGAAATTAACGCCCACGCCGGCCGGCTCGACGGCGACTTCCGTCCCCTGGGCAACGGAAATAACCCCGTTCAGGGTACGCGCCACGGCGAAGGTGACCAATGCCCGCTTGAACGCGGCCTCGGCGTAATGCTCGCCCGTTGCATCAACGGTTCCGAGACCCGCCAGCACTGCCATCAGCAACACCGCCAGGGTCAAAGCCAGCCTCCGGAATTTCATGGCGGCGAGTCTAGCATGGGTTAGGATGCCCGCTTTCTCGTTGCAGAATTCGCTAACGAACACCAACCAACATGAGCGAGCGGTCTTATTCCCACAGCGCGGTCTGGCGCATTGCTTTGCCCATGATTATCTCGAACCTGTCAGTCCCGTTGCTTGGCATGGTCGATACCGCAGTCATGGGTCACCTGCCGGCACCGCATTATCTTGGTGCCGTCGCCATTGGCTCGGTGATTTTCAGCTTTCTGTTTATGGGCCTCAACTTCGTGCGTCTCAGCACCACCGGGCTCGCCGCCCAGGCCTGGGGTGCCGGCGATGGCAGCGAAATTCGCACTGTGCTGGCTCAGGCAGTCTTGAGTGCGCTTGGTCTGGCCATCGTTCTGCTCTTGCTGCAGGTGCCGCTGGGGCGGATAGCCCTCTTGCTGATGAATCCCAGCGAACTTGTGGCCAGCGAGGCGGCGATTTATTACGGCGTGCGTATCTGGAGTGCGCCGGCCACACTGATCAACTTCGCCATGGTGGGCTGGTTTATCGGCATGCAGAACGCGCGGGGCGCCCTGTTTGTCATGCTCGCCACCAACATCTCAAACATTGTGCTGGATCTATGGTTCGTGATGGGGCTCGGTCTGACGGCAAATGGTGTTGCCCTTGCTTCAGTCATCGCAGAGGTGATTGGCGTCATTACCGGACTGTTGCTATTGCGTCGCGCACTCGCAAGCATTCCGGGTACCTGGACCACCAGCGAGATCAGGGACCTAAAACGTTTTGTGCGGCTGTTTTCGGTCAACATCAATATTTTTATTCGCACCTTGTCGCTGATGTTTGCGATTGGCTTCCTCACCGCCATGGGTGCCCGCCAGGGCGATGTAATCCTCGCGGCCAATGCCATCATGCTGAACTTCCAGCACCTCATGTCCTATGGCCTCGATGGCTTTGCCAACGCCGCCGAGGCCCTTGTGGGCAAAGCAATCGGTGCGAAATCCCGGGCGGGTTTTCTGCGCGCCGTGAGACTTGCTCTAGGCTGGACTCTTTGCGTCGCGCTGGTGTATGCGGTTTTCTTTTTGCTGGGTGGTAAGAGCATTATCAATCTGCTCACAAGCATCGACGCCGTGCGGCAGGCTGCGTACATTTACCTGCCCTGGCTGATCATCTCACCGGTGATCTCGGCATGGAGCTTTCTCTGGGATGGCGTATTCGTGGGTGGTACCCGCGCACGAGAAATGCGCGATGCCATGGTGATATCCGCGTTCCTGGTTTACCTGCCCGTATGGTATTTCACCCAGGGGCTGGGCAACCATGGTCTGTGGCTCGCTTTTACGGCGTTCTTGGCGGCCCGCGGCCTGACCATGACGTGGTGGTTCGTGCGCATCGACCAGCGCGGGGGCTGGGTGCCCCGAAATGCGTAACCGTTACGTAGCGACAATTTCCACCAGAGTAATTTCAAAAGTCAGGTCTTTGCCTGCCAGAGGGTGGTTGGCATCGAGGGTTACGGCGTCTTCCTGAACACCGGTAATAGTCACGACAAACTGCTCTTCCCCATGTCCGGCCTGCAAACGCATGCCGACCTCTGGCTGCATGTCATCGGGCAATTGCGAGCGTGGCACGTTCATGACCATGTCATCGCGGCGCGGGCCATACGCGTCCGCTGACTCGATATTGACACTGCAGGTTTCGCCAGCCTTCATGCCGTCTACCGCGGCTTCGAACCCTGCAATCAATTGCCCGGAGCCGAGATCAAATTCGAGGGGATCACGGCCTTCCGACGAATCGAAAACCGTACCGTCTTGCAGTGTTCCTTTGTAATGCACTTTAACTGTATCGCCGTTTTTGGCCTGAGACATGGCTGCGCTCCGAAATAGTAAATGGCATTCGGCAGGCGTCGCTCATGACCACAAGACGAATGGGGCTAAGGGATGGCCCGCAACCTTACAGAAAACGGTCTGGTCGGTCGACTGTGAGTGGTCTGCTATTGCGAAATGGTGCTCAGCCTGGATGCTGGCCGACAACCCTGGCTAATTGTCTGTCGTGCCATCGCGCAAGCATCAGCTGGCTTGCAACTGCGCCGCACAAGGCCAGAAACATATCCCACTGCGTATCCCAGACATCGCCCTGGGTTGCCAGAAATTCCTTTGCGCCACCCCCGGCAAGCAGCGCGACCCACCATTCGAGAATTTCATAGAATGCGCTGAATGCCAGGCGCGGGCGGCTGACATCATTTGAATGGTTGGTATGAGACTTTCAAAAGCACGCAGCTGGTGCGCCCCGCGGGACGATTGACGACCACCTCCTCGCCCTCGCCCTTGCCGAGTATGGCCCTGGCCATCGGGGACTCGACACTGATGTAGCCCTGGTCCGAATTGATCTCATCCGGACCGACGATACGATAAACCTCTGTTGCGCCCTCTGCAGTTTGAATTTTGATCCACGCGCCGAAAAAGGCCCTGCTATCCTGCCGGCCGCTGCTGTCTATGACCTTGAGTACGTCGAGGCGTTTCTGCAGGTAGCGCACGCGACGGTCGATTTCGCGCAGTTGCTTCTTGCCGTATATGTATTCGGCGTTTTCTGAACGATCACCCTGCGCTGCGGCTTCCGCGACCGCCTGGGTGAGCTGCGGGCGTTTCACCCGCCACAGATAATTGAGCTCATCTCTGAGCGCCCTGGCTCCTTCGGGGGTGACGTACGGGGCTTTTTCGCGTGGCGGCGGCCGGTAGCGACCCATGGGTAACTTCAGTCAGCAATTGCTTGCTGCAAAACGCCATGACAGGCACTGTAAGGCTGCCCGCTTTTACAAAAACACGGTCGGTCGGAGCCGGCTGCAAGCGCGCTGTCGAATTCTTTGCGCAACTCGATAAAACGATCCTGTTGCTTGCGGTTTTGCTGCTCGCCCAAGCCGCGACGCCCGTCGTAACGATAATGTGCCAGTTCACCATCAGCGTTTACATAGCAAAGCAGCAGTTGCACCCAGAACTCCCCCTGCAACTGCTCGCGCCAGTGCTCCACCTGGCAGCCCCGGTAGACCAGCATGTCGCCGGGCAGCAGATCAATCGCCTTTTCTTCATTACCGTTGTTAAGCCAGATCGGCCAGGGTTCGACCACGTCGCCACCGATGATAAGCGTCGCGCTCACCTCACAGGCAGGCGGGGCTACGCGACGCTCGGGTTTTGCGCCGTTTGCGTATAACTGCAAACAAGAATGCGTCGGCAATAGCGACAAACCGGTCACGGTTTCAAGCTCAGACTGCAGATTGCGCAGCAAACTTTCGCCCAGTGCATCGCCGTAGCGGCTGATGGCATTACGATTGGTCTCCTCCAGGTAATAATCCGGGTGCTGCCGGTTCATGAGGGCGTACGAGGCATAGCGCGTCGCATCGCGCTCGCCGATAACCTGCTTCAGGACCACATAACTATGCTGTTTGAAAAACCGGGTGTCGCCGGCAAGCGATTCTTCCATGCCTGTACTCACTCGATCACCTGACCGGTTCCGTCTGCCACGGCTGCAGGCTTTCATAGAGCTTGTCGCCAAGTACATCGAGCCATGAACCGTAACTTGGGTTGGGCAACATGAACCACGAGTGCCCCCAGCGGTCGCTGTACAGGGTCACTGCGCCATCACGGTCGGCGAGCGTGGTGTCAGGATTTTTTATGCCGGCGACAAAATCACCCAAATCGTCGCCGAACAGCATCAGGATGCGGTAGCGCTTTGCAAAAGCCGCCCTTCTCGAGGCCTTATCCCGGGCAAATTCAAACTCCGCACTGCGCAGATAGACATTCTCGGGATCCGGCTCGGGAAACCCAACCTGCACCAGGTTGCGAATGGTCTCCGCTCTTTGCGGGCATACATCGCCATCCGGTGTTCGCTGAATACAGCGTCGATTGGTTAGATAAAGCATGGTCACACCACGGTCCACAGCGGCACTGGAAAATTCCACTGCGCCGGGCACTGCCCTGGCGCGCGCATCCGCCACCCAGCGATCCCAATGCGCAGTGCTGTAATTGATGTTTTCCGCCACCAACGTCGCCTGGTAGGCCGAATTGTCGAGCACCGTTTCATCGACATCAAAAATGATGCCGGGGGGGAGTTCCGAGAAACCTCCCTGTTGCTCAACAGCCGCGCTGGTGCGATTGTCGGCGAGCGCGTCGTCGAGCCTGCTGCTGGCCGCCCGGTATATTGCCCGGCTCAAGGCCCGATATTCCGCTGCCGATTGCAGATAAAGCGTCGCATAGAGGTTGTCGTGAGCCGGTGGCTGGGTTGCAGGTGCCGGCGCGCTGGCACAGGCGCCCAGCAGGCCCAACATGCATACCAGGACGCAGACTTTCATTGGCCGGATTTCACGCCGGGCTTTCCCGCGGCCCGGCGACCAGCCACACGATCAGCCCGATTACCGGCATAAACAGCACCAGCAATACCCAGAATATTTTCATAATGTCGGTGGCATCGCTTCTGAGCGTTGTGACTATGGCATATAAATCTGCGACCAGTACCGCAATAGCCGCGAGCATCAGCAGGCCCACTTCCATCAGGCGTTGTCTCCCTCTTCGTCTTCGTCATCCTGCGGCCGAACTCTCACGGGCTGCGGAAAAGGCTGCGCAAAGGTAAATGAATTCTGCGAGGGGCCGAGCATCTCCAGTCGATCCAGGCGTAGCAATGCCTCGTCGATGCCGGGTATGTGGCCCGCTGGCACCCACCAAAGTGCCATGTGCGGGCCCTCCATTTTTTCAAACCACTGTTCGCGCGCTGTGAGCAGTTCCTTGTGGGTGCTGTTGTAGACAAACTGCCGCAGGTCTTCAACCGACCGCCACAGGGACAGGTTGAACAGCAGCCCGTCGTTTTCGAATGCCACCACCTGGTCTTCGTTTTCGGGATCAGGCTGCAGACGCCAGACAAATCCTTCGCTTGCATCTGCCAGAGCATTGATTTCATCGAGGCGCGCAACGAAACCGGCCATAAGCGGATCCGTCAATGGCGCCTTCATTCTTGCAATATTTACCTGGGCGAGATGGTTTGCCGGCAATTCCGGCTGTTCATCATCCATATACACTTTCCTGTCGCCAGCGTGACAGCTGGCTACCCGCGACGACCTTGTCCCATGGGAACAATGGACCCGGATCCACTTTCCTGCGGATCAGTATCTCGGGGTCATCCTCGGCGGGCACCAGGCCCTTGTCGAGCTCATCGTGACCCGCAATCCATGACAGCCCCGGTATAAGTTTCTCCAGGCGTGCCAGCAGTAACTTGAGGGACTCGATCTGCGCGTCGGTGTAAGGATCGGTCAGGATCTGCTGATCACTCCTGTGCCAGTCCGGGTAGCGACCAGGATTGACCAGTTCTATACCAATCGAGCGCTCATTCATGCCGCGAACATGATGTGCGACTCGCTCGAGTTCCACCCACTGGTACACAGCCCCGTCTACATCTATGTAGAAATGCCCGGAGTTGCCGGTTTTAGTCTTCTCATGGACGATTTGCTCGCCATATTCCCGCGCCATTTCCAGGCTGGGCAGCTCGGTGCAATGAATGACCACCAGGTCCAGATCATTAAGGCTGCGGCTCTCCAGCAAAGTGTTATACGACAAGAATTGCGGGGTGATGCGCGGACCGCCTTCCTGAATCAAACCTGCCTTGGTATTTGTCTTCATGGTCAGCCTCCCGTTTCCCTCTCGAGGTCTACGGTGTGATCGTCCTCCAGCGCTTTGCGGAGGTGCAAGGGCTCCACCGCGCGTCGCCGCATCCTTATATTTAGCATTTCCACGCCCACAGAGAATGCCATGGCGAAGTAAATGTACCCCTTCGGGATATGAAACTCGACTCCCTCGCCGATGAGTGCTGTGCCTATGAGGATCAGAAAACTGAGGGCCAGCATACGAATGGTCGGGTGGCGGTCGACAAAATTGCTGATGGTGCTGGCCGACAACATCATGACCACCACCGCGACCATGATCGCCGCGACCATAACCTCGATATGCTCGGCCAGCCCGATTGCCGTGATTACCGAATCAAGCGAGAAGACAATATCCAGAATCCCGATCTGAATGACGCAGCTCAGGAACGTGGCGCCCCCCTTGCTGCTGGCTTTTTCGGCGGCTCCTTCCAGGCTGTGGTGAATCTCCAGCGTGCTCTTGGCAAGCAAAAACAGCCCGCCACCGATAAGTATCAGGTCGCGCCCTGAAATTTCCTGGGCCAGCACGGTAAAAATAGGTGCCGTAAGTTTCATCAGCCAGGTCAGGGAAAACAGCAGCAGCACGCGGCTTGCCATTGCCAGTAACAGGCCGATCTGGCGCGCCGGCCCTTGCTGATCGGGCGGCAGGCGCCTGACCAGGATGGCGATGAATATGATGTTGTCGATCCCGAGAACGATTTCCAGTGCGGTAAGCGTGGCAAAGGCCACCCAAACATTGGGGTCTAGGAGCAGCTCTGTCATCGACTATGTTCCTGCCCGGTGTTGCCGGCAATCCAATCGCCATTATACGCAGGACGCCAGCGGCGCTCACGCAACCATGATGATCAGTAAACACGCAGCTTGGTTTTCTACCGACGCAGGTTTTATACGACGTGGCTGCCAAGGGACCCTGAGCGCCCATCCCAGGGCGCGAAGTAATCCGTCTTGCGTTTCCGGCGTCGCACGCTATCACGTGCGGTTCGAGGCTGCATCTTGATCAACCTGCCCTGCTGTAACCACATGGAGGTGGAATTGATGATGGTCTCGTCGCGACATGCCATCCCATGCACCTTGGCGCCCTTGTAAGCCGCCAGCGTGATGTCGCGAACTGCCACACTTCGCAAGTGTACGCGCCCGTCACCCAGCTCATCACTTTTTGCTGCCTTGAAATCAAACCAGTTCGGGTTGGGGCCATTGGCACAATCGACCTGGACCTGGCGTAGGGTCTGGTGCCCGGTACTCAGAATGATCAGCACTTTTTCGGCATGGGTTCGCAAGGCGCGTTCACTCAGCATTGGTGCATCGCTGGTGCCGCCGTGCCGGGCACGGCCAGCTTTTATAAAAGCTTCGGCATGAGCGAGAAAATCCGGCCTGAAAGTGGGCGCTTTGAGCACATTGGCCTGCCAGCATTGCTGATCAAAGACATCCAGCTGCCCGCCATCGTTGATATCCACCAGCGCATCACGGTAGGAGGGCAGCAGCTGGTAAACCGACTGAAAACCGCGGGCCAGTTTGCGGAAGTCTTCCGAGTTCCCGAGCCAGCCGTACTTTTCCCCGGCTATTAAAATGCGGGTTGTTTCACAGGCGCCACGAAACGGCGGCGCGACAAACACGATGCGTCCAATGCCATCGAACGGTCGCGGGCGCCTGAGACCCAGCGCACTGCGCAACAAAAGGCCGCCCATGCTGTGCGCGACAAAATTGACGTCCTCGTTGCCACGATGCGCAAGCTTGCCCTTTATATGATCGATAAAATCGTTGAGCCGATCTGCGTTTACCTCTATCGGCAGGCGCCAGTCGTATGGAAACAGGTAAAGGCGCTTGTCCACCCACTGACGCAGCTTGTGGATCATCGGCTTGTAGGCGAAATTGATCAGCTCCCATTCGCGAAACACGTGCTGATCGTGGGCATCGTACAGACCGTCGCGCAACTCGAAATCCAGCGGATCCTCGAACAGGTCGCCAACGACCAGGTCTTCCAGTGACCAGCGCACATCGAAATTGGGCGGATAGGTATCCGCCAGTTTGCTGCCTTTGATGCCAGGTACGAGGATTATTGCCATCAGAGCTCGGGCAAAGATCCGGGCGCCACGGAATCTCCCAAGACAGAATCGGACTGGCGCTCAGTTTCCAACTCCCGAAGGTAAGCCGCGCGCTGACGTTGCCAGGCCTGGTACTCACTATCCCAGCTCCTGTGGCAGGTACCGCGCGCCGCATTTTGCTCGCAGCTCATTTGTTGCAGAACGTCGTGGGCTGTTTTTTGCAAAGCCAGATTGCTACAAGCGCTGACGAGCAGGCCAGGCAACGCCAGAATTGCCACTCGCATTGCGTGTTCGCGAATCATTTCGCAAAGCCCTGTGGTCCGCCAACATAGGGCTCCGGGTAATGACCGTCGCCGTATTCACGCAGGACTTCGGCGATCACGATCTTGTAGCCGGCATACCACTCCTTGTAACGGGACTTGGCATAGAGGTGGTCAGGATGAGTACCAAAGGCCTTGAGATTTTCGAGGCTTTGCCAGTAAAGAATTACCACATTGCGGTCAGCATCAGTCCAGCTTTCCCTGCCCAGGTAGCCAGGGCTTGCCTCGGCGATTTCTATGATGCGGTCGTTGAGTTGGTGGAATTCGTCGTCGTAACGCGCGACCTTGACCATAAACGTGGCACTGTACATCGGTTCGCCTGTCAGCCGTCAGGCACGCCCTTTTTGCGCGCCGCGGCAACCGCACTGGCATACCACTCCAGCTCGTCCAGAAATCCCTGTATGCGCGACTCGTATGCCGTATCCACGGCCTCACCCTGCGCATTGAACGAGTCCTGTACCCTGGAGATCGGAAAGGTACGCGGAACCGTCAGCAGACCCACCGCAGCCAGCACCGTGCGCAGCGCCAGAGCCGCACGAATGCCACCGAATCCACCGGCCGAATAGCTCGCAATAGCCGCTACCCGCCACTTATAGTCCGGCCCGAAATGATCGATGATGTTTTTCAGTGCTGGCGGAATGCCATGATTGTATTCGCCGGTCACGAATACGATAGCGTCGCTGTCCTTGATCAGCTCTGACAAACGACGCATGTCCGGCGGCGCGTCCTGTTCCTCGTATTCGCGAAAGCGCTGGTCCAATAATGGCAGCTCATACTCCAGCGGGTCCACGAGCTCGACGTCGTGGCCGCGCTGCTCGAGTTGCCGGGTCACGAAGCGCGCAGCTTTGATGCCCTGTCGTTTGGCCCTGACTGAACCGTATATAACTGTTGCTTTCATTCAGCCGCCACCGGCGTCTTCCATTGCCTTGCGCTTGGCCTCGTCATTTGCATCGAGCGTCTTTTGCACATCCTTGGCACGATCAATGGTTTCAACCTGCTCTTTCCACACATGGTCATTCTTGACCGCATCAGCACCTGCTTCTGCCTGCTCCACGCCTTCCTCACTGCCCGGTGAGCACCCGAACAGGAACGCTGCCAGCAATATGGCCGGGGCATTTTTAAGGCTTCTCATGGTTTCCTCCCGCCGCGTTGGCGGCGCTCAATGTCTGCTGGAGCTAATCACAGGTTCAGCCCTTTGTGCAAACCAGCCCCCGGGCCACTGGCATGCGGCGCTGTTACGGCCCCTGCCTGTCGGTGTAAGGTTGCGTGCAGGCCGTTACCGTGATGACGATTAACATGAACAACCCCTGCGAGTTTGCTGACGATGTGACGCTGTTTTTCGCCGGCGGTCAGGGCAAGTCAGGCACGACATGGGTGCAGCTGCTGCTGGATGCCCATCCGGCAATCAGCTGCGCCGGCGAGGCGCACTTTTTCGACATGCTGGCCCCCGCCATGCAGCAAGCGTTTGCGCATTACCGCACGCAACTCCAGAACAACAACCAGCTTTTTCATGAACTGCCGGGCTATGCCTTGCCCGCACAGGCAAATGCCTTTGGCGCGCTGCGCGCTGCTGTATTGGCCGCCCTCGCGGAACAGACGCGCGGCCAGAGTGTGCGTGCAATAGGCGAACGCACACCCGCCAATATCGAGCATCTTGACCTGCTCTGGGAGCTGTTTCCACAGGCACGCTTCATCCACGTAATTCGCGACCCGCGTGACGTTGCAGTTTCCTTATGGCACCACGGCAAACGTATCCGGGAGGGTGGATTTGCTGAACAGTATGGTTCGCTTGACGGACTGGCTGTGCAGCTGTGCAAGGGCTGGGCAGCATGGATGCAGCGCTCCGCAATGCTGGGGGCGGAACGACCGGCACAATACCTCGAAGTGCGCTATGAAGACCTGCTGTCGGAAGGCGCGGCGTCCCTGGCGCGCATGCTGGAGTTCCTTGATATTCCGACAGATCCCCAAGCCATCAGGCTCTGCTTGCGCGCCACCCGCTTCGAAAAGCTGTCGGGCGGGCGCGGCCAGGGCGAGGAAGATGTCAGCTCACATTTTCGCAAGGGTGTCAGTGGCGACTGGCGCGAGCATCTGCAGGCGGCCACCTGCGACGAAATCAAGTCACTCGCTGCCGAGCAGTTCGAGCGCCTTGATTACCCGCCGGACTGACCAGCCCCGGAGCTCCCCTCGCCCGCACTGGCGACCAGCCGCGCGCCCAGCCAGGCTAATGGCAAGAACACCACCACGGTCAAAACACTGAACCAGACCGGGTGTGGAATTGCCACAAGATTCATAATGCCTGCCAGCATCAAGACGGCGCCAGCGACCAACGCATGGCGCGTGCGCGCGCCGTGGCCGATGTAGGCAGCCAATGCCCCTGCCACGAAGCTACCAATCGCGTAGGCCACGATAACAAACAATAATGCACCCACTGGCAGCCCCGCTACGAATGCGCGCATTGCCGCCTTGTCGTTCACATCAAGCTCTGCGGAAACCGGATAAACCTGGTGACCGATCATTTGCACGACCATGATTGCGACACCACCGAGCAGAACGCCGGCCACGATCGCAAGAATGTTCCTGAGCAACAACTTTGTATCGTCGTTCATTGTCCCCCCCTTTGTTTGAATCCGGGTAGACGACTGCTGTGGCAGTCAATTACAGGCAGCTGGGCCCCGCGCACGCGGGATTCTCGTCAGCACAATGGCCAGATATATCAGGAACCACAACACCGGGTTGCCTGCGCCACCACCAGAATAGCCGGGCCTGTGGCTCACCATTACGCTTTTGTCCTGCTTGATGCGCTCACGAAAAACGTCGAGTTCGGACGAGAGGTTTCCTGTCATATCCTGCATCGCAAGGCTGAAGCTTTCTTCGCGGCTCTGGCGCAGCTCATCGGAGCTGCCGATCAGTGTGGTGTTAGCGCTCAACTTGTCCACGCCCGGCGCACGAAATAACAAGCGGCGAGTCGGAATATCAAAAATTGCCGTATCCACGAAGGTCTGAACATCATTCTTGCTGCCCTTTACAACGTAGGCCCCGACAATAGTCCAGTACAGAATGGATGATGCTCTTTCATCGGTATGCACCACCTGGTCATAGGAGACCAGCGCCATGACATCGAGCTGGTACAGACGGCCCACCTGCTCGAGGCTTTCGAAGCCGCGACGAGAGCGCAGATATGTATCAGGAATCACTTCGATACTGGCGATAAATTCGCGGGCGCTGAATGCATCCCGAACGCGGCCCAGCAATTCAGCCTTGTGCGCTTCGGACAGGCCCGGAGTCTGACTGGAAACCGCCGGGACAAATGCCAGGCCAACCCGCAACGGCAGCTTGAGTTCCGGCACCGTACCCTCCACCCGCGGCGGCTCCTCACCCCCGGGATAGAGGTAATCGACCAGGCTGCTCGAGACGCCCTGCCGGGCAGCCCCGGGGCTGCCTACCTCCTGCCACAATGACGCGCAACCGCCAGATAGAACTGCTGCGGCAAGACAAGCGCTCATTGCTCTGATAATTGATTTCATCGTTTCGCTCCTGCGCAGCAGCCTCGTCGCCAGGGCCACGCCCGGGGTCCGGCTCGCGCATTACAAACTTAGTCTACCGGCAAGTAATAATCACTACCGATCAGCCGCCGCAGGAAAGTCGGCGCGTGACCTGGAAAGCCCTTGAAGGGCTGCCTGCAATCAAGGCAGGTCAATAACGATAGGCGCCAGCCAGGTCGATGTTGCCAGCCTTTGAAAATGGAATGGCTTTGACAAAGGGAAGATTCACCTGCAACTGCCCGCCCAATTCGTATTGCAGCGTTTCTTCGCGTTGCTCGATCATTCGCTGCAGGCCGGACAGGGTGCGCACGAGGTCGGTGGTAATGGCCAATTCGAAATCCGTACTGCCGTTTGCGGGAATAGTAAAAGACTGCAGGGTCTCACCGGCAGCGAAATCCTCGCCAGCCAGGCGCACACGGTATGCCAATCCGCGCACCGGCAGCGGGATCGCATTGGGATTTTGTACGTTCAACGTCAAATCGTAACGCTGTTTTGTCAGGCCGGCTTCTACCAGCCTGAGGCTGGTCAGAGATACATCAGGGGTTTCGACTGACCGGGCGAGTGTGGCGCATCCCGAGGTGCAAAACCCCGTGACAAACAAAACCAGCAGCCACTGTGCGCGAACTCTGCGCGTCGAGTTATTCATTGGCATCCCTATTCTCATGCAGCTTATCTCAACCTCATCACTCAGCCGAAGTCCTTGTCGAGCGCCCGGCCCCAGCTGGCCCTGATTATTCTCCATTTGCCGCTTTCTTTCACGAGATCCAGGTCGAAACGATAAAGTTCGGCGCCCAGGCGCGCCAGGTCTTCGAAGGTCTCCAGCGGCCCGCCCGCCATGGCTACGCGCACTACTGCCGTCGCAGTGGCTTGATCGATGATCTTGATCTCGCCGGTACGCACCATCAGATACATCACCTGATTGCGAATCATTTGCAGGCGCAGCATGCGCACCAGTTCTTCCTTGCTCTGGCCATGCTCATCACCGTATTGCGCTGAAATCAGGCGCGCCAGATCGCCGACCTGCCGCTCTTCTGCGGCAATTTCGGCCTCGCGCACCAGCGCGCGAATTTCCTGCTCGGGCGTGATTTCGTCGCCACAGGCGCCAAGCAACATGGTTGCCAGCATGGCGCACACTGCAAAACGAATCCTGCTTGCCGAGATCAACTATTACTTCTCCAAGAAAAAAGCCGGCGCACTTGGCGCCGGCTTTCCTGTTATATGCCGAAGGCGCGACAGTGCGCCAACAGTCGACAAAAGATATTAACCGCCGCCGCCAACTTTCTCTTCTGCGGCTTTCTTCATCTCTTCCATCTTCTTTTCGGCGTCGCTCATCATTGCTTTGGCTTCGTCCGTGGCGCCCGCGGCCATGTCTTCAGCTCCGGACATCGCCTCGCCTGCCATGTCCCCGGCAGAGTCCACCATTTCGCCGGTCTTGTCAGCCGCAGCGTCATAAGCATCGCCGGCCGCATCTGCCGTCGCTTCCATTGCCTCACCTGCCTCGGCTTTCATTTCCATGGCCGCTTCCTTGCTGGCTGCCGCAGCTTCTTCCATCTTCGCCTTGGCGTCTTCCTGTTGGTCTTTGCTGCAGGCACCCATGCCTACCGCTATTAAGCCTGCCAGCAGCAGGCTCCAGAACTTATTCATCGCAATACTCCCCACATCAATTCAAAAAACAGTTACACAATCGTTTGTTTGCGTCGCCGGTAACTGGACGCCCCTATACTCGGCGGCGCGATAAGATTTCGCGTACCTAGCGGGACCCTACAAGGTAAGGATTTCGGGCTTGAATCGCAACCGCAAAATCAGTCCTCAGCCACCTCCGCGGGCGGCTTGGCCCCGGCTTTCGGGGCTGGCGACCGCCAGTAACCGCCCGTCCGGAAGCATTGCCAGACCCATGGCAGCCACCTCACCAGCGCAAAGCTGAGCCACAGTGCCCATAATAAAATCAGTGTCTTATAGAACCACAACGGAGTCGAAAACACCGCCACGGCTGGCAAATCACCTTCGGCCAGGTCACTGAACCAGCGCAACCGGTACATCGACGAGTTATTGCCGACGATGTGCATGTCGGGATTGCCGAGCAAGGCCATCGGGATAGCGTAAACCAGCGCCAGGAGTATGCCGATGCTGGTAACTGCCAGCACCAACTGGCGCAGGTTAAACCAGATGGGCTCCCCGACATCGGGCTTGTTCCGGCGCCACCCCATGACGAACAGCCAGGCGGCTACCATGGCCAGCACGCCCCAGGAAAAAGTGCTGAAACCCAGGCCCAGCAGCAGCCAGTCATGCGTTCTCAGCGGCGTGATCGTGGTCTTGCCCAGCAACCATGCCAGCAGTATGAATACGACGAGCTCGGCCCAATAAAGCACGGCAGGGCCAAGCATGGGTCCGCGGGTCGCCAGCACCCAGCGGTTGCGCGGCAGGTCAAAGCCCAGGGTCACGTTGCTGGACGGTGCCCCCAAGCCAAGCGCCGCCTGCCTTTGCACCCAGTCTGCCCCTTGGTTCACCCGCCAACGGGCCAGGACAGTGTGCTCACCGGGGACGATCGGCACAACCAGGCGGCCGTCAACCAGGCGCAGCGACTGCGGCTGGCCATCGATGATTACCGACTCAAGCTCAGCGCTTTGCGGAAGATCGAAACCGTGTTGTTGGCCCCGGGTACTCCGGTAAGTGAAATTCAGGCTGAGTGTGGAGTTTCGTTCCCCAACGTCTTGCAAGTATGTGACGCGATCGATCGCCAGCGTTTCGCCTGGCACGGCTTGCGGGCGCGAGATATCAATACTCAGAGACTCCCCGGCACGAGGATGAAATTCGGGCACCCAGAACGCTCCCGGGAAATCCGCTGGCATGATCAGGGGCGTGCCCTGATACGCCACATGCCATATATGACTCGCCTCTATGCCCCAGCTCTCAGACCAGGGCTGATCTGCGGCTGCGGTCAGTTGCAGGCTCGGCGCGCGCGACAAGGTGCTGCGCCAGGAAAACATGTGCTCGTCCGGAGCCAGAGACACAGCGACCTTGTTATCCAGCACCTGCACATTTTCGAGTGTCACGCTCTCACCCGGCAGCAGCGGTATTTCCAGATTTATGGCGCCGCGACGTGGCGACATTCGATGTACATCTGTGCGCACCGTCCACTCGAGACCTAACTCAATGACTCGGTTGACGCGCACAAATGCCGGGAAGCGATCCGCAGTCAACGACTCAGGCATGGCAGAGGTCTGCTCAACGGCCCGCTTGATGCGCGTGAGCTCAATTGCCCCCGACACCATGCGCTGGTCGCGAATGCCGGTCAGTTCCCATCCGACTGCGCTGGCGAGCACTTCGCGAGGCTGCAGCGGAAAGGGCACCTGGAAAGAATCCGCCGCGGGCATGGTTCCGATCAGGCGCACCCGGTGAATACCCGGCTCCAGCGAAAGCCATAATGTCCCCGACTTATCACGATGCAACAAGGTTCGGGGGCGCCCGTCGACGCTAAATGTTCCCGGCTGCCAGCCGTCCGCCTGCCCCGGCAACGGCACAGCAACTTTCTCGCCTGCATGCACGTCGAGTTCGATGACGAGTTCCGCGGACGAGGCGTCGACTCTCGCGCTGGGGATCACTGCGCATAGAGGCACACATTCAGGTGGTGCCGTCAGGCGTATCTTCAATTCATCCAGAATCGATTGCGGCGGCGTCTCAGCCTGCAGCTCGCCTGGCATCGGCACGAGCAAGAGAAAAGTCAGCGCAGCCGCCACAGCCGAACCTTTGCGCAAGCGCCGCAGTCGATCAGCAAAGTCAAAGCTGGGCCGTAACAAAAGAAGAAACAGCGCAGTGGCCAGAATTGCACCCAATACCCGCCAGGCGGCAGTCTGCCACGGACTGAGCAGGACCAGGCGCATACTTTGTTGCGGCTCGACCGGCCCGTTCCAGCCAAGTTGCACCGCTTGCCACTGCCATCCAGGGAGACCCGGACCCGTCTGCACAAGTGCATCGGGATCATAGCGCGTATACAGAGCACCGCTCCTGACACGACTCGCCGTTACCGTGACTTCCTCAAGCGCCTGACCCACTGCAGCCATTGGCGTATCAGCTCTTGTTTCATGGCTTGGCCTCGACTTCCTGGTGCGCACATCCTGCTGGCTGTCAAATTCCTCAACTGCCCCGACCATCGCCTGCGACGGTGCGTACTGGGCTGCTTGCACTTCCAGTTGCGGAAATAGCGAAAGCCGCAGTTGGTTGGCCACAAAGGGAACGAGCAGCACCAGGACTACCAGATAACTGGCGTTGCGATACCAGTTGGTGGCGCGACCCAGCTGGCCCTTGGTTACGACACCTGCGAGGGCCACCGCAATCAACAGGTTGAGCCAGCTCCATACCGGCGCGGCGACTTCGTGATAAGTCATCGCCAGTGCCAGCAGCGCGACAGCGCCGGCGACATTGCCCAGCAGCCGACGCGTGCCGACGGCAATCACCAACACCAGGAAAAAGTCCAACAGCTTCCAACGCGAAGTCCAGCTGCCCCAACTTCGGTCCACGCCCGTAGTCGTCATGAGCCGGTAACCTGGCGGAAGGTGCAGGGTCGCACGCATGCTATCGAGCGTCTCGGTCCAGCCGCTCACCAGCAACGACCCGTGGAACTCGACCCGACTGGTGGTCGCCACAGACACGCCCGGTGAACGAAGCTCAACCCCCGACTGGCCCGGCTCCCTGCCCTGGGTAACCAGCAAATCCTCGTCATTTTGCCGTGCACTCAAAAGCGCATAGGGAGGCTGCATGTCCAGGCGCCAATTCTGGCGCATTTCACCACTGAAAGTATCGCGGTTCGTCATGGCGTCGCCAGCAAAATCCAGCCACATAGCGCGTACCACGGATAGCCGGCTCTTATCTTGCTCGCTCATGCCACGACTGCGCTCTTCAATGGCCAGCGCCTCACCGGGCGCAAGGCTGAAGGCCGGAAACAGTCGCCACTGGTCCGGCACTTCGACTTGCCCGGGGTCCACCGCCACGGCGGCAGTCGGATTGCTGACTCGCAGCCGCGGATCGGCCAGGTAGCTCCAGATTTCGCTTTCGGCCCAGGGTTCTCCCGGATCATCGAGCACCAGCCTGTCGATTATGCTGGTGGCGCGTGCGACGAGCGCAACCTCCCAGTATCCCGGACGCAACTGTATTCGCAGCCGCCCATCGGGCTCGAGCCTGGCCGGCAACGCAGAGTCCAGTGCCACCGGGACAAAACCTGTTGGCAGAGCCACGCCCAAAAGTTCTTCGCGCGCCGCGCCTGAAACCGCAAGTTTGATTCGCGTATTCAGCATCATCGGAATGCCGTCGCTCAATAGCCGGTTGACCCGTATATCCAAACGCTCGGGTTGCTCACTCGCCTGCCTGCGCTCGCCCAGCCACAGTCGGTTACCCTGACGCTCTGGGTTGTTGATTACTCTGCCATCGACGTTCAACTCAATCAGCGCCAGCTCCGGCGGCATGCCAAGCGTTTCCGGCCGAACGGTCCAGCTGAAGCGCCCCGCTATGCGATGAAGTCCTTTCGGTACCAGCAGTGCCGGCACGCCCTGTCGCTCCTGCACGACCACGGGCAGGTTATTGAGCGTTACCTCCTGGGGATGGTTTTGCGTGTCGCCCGGCAGCGTAATCCACGTTTCTGCATAAGCATTTGCCCGCAGGTCAAAACGCCCGCCGCGCGCGTTGACCATGAGCTGCAGCGGCTCCGCCCAGCTGCAAACAAACGCGTCGCGCCCGGGCTGGCGATTGAAAAACATCGGGCACTCGCGATGTTCTTCGCCATCGAGCACCCATTCTTGCCACGCCCGGAGTTCATCGGGCACATAAGGCTCCCGCGCATTGCCGATGCCAGTTACAAGGCAAAACAGCAGGAGCGTGGCTGTAAGGTATTTCATCTGCGACTTCCCCGGTTTTATCCAGCCCGGCTGGCCGCCGGGTCATTGCTTAATTATGGTTCAGGTGGCGGGCTTCTGCCTCAGATGGCTGCCGATCACGATTGCCAGCACGGAAAACAGGACGCCTGGCACGATCTCATACAGATCGAATATGCCGCCTGATAATTGCTTCCAAACGATCACGGTGATGCCGCCGGCGACAATGCCTGCCAGGGCGCCATCACGGTTCATGCCCGACCAATAAAGCGACAAAACAATGGCGGGACCGAAGGCAGCACCGAAACCGGCCCAGGCATAGGCCACAAGATCCAGCACCTTGCTTTCGGGATCCATGGCCAGCAAGAAAGCGACAACAGCGATACCTACAACGGCAAGTCGTCCGACCCA
This sequence comes from Gammaproteobacteria bacterium, assembly GCA_041565075.1. GTDB lineage: Bacteria > Pseudomonadota > Gammaproteobacteria > Steroidobacterales > JABDLF01 > JABDLF01. Next base: position 32,658 of record JBFGOQ010000011.1, on the reverse strand, counting down.
CAAAAGCTCGCTCTGTCCGGCAGACTTTCGTACCAGGCCCTTGTAGAAATCTTCAGACACGGCCGAAGAAGCCACCAGCAACTGCGAGTCCGCAGTACTCATCACCGCGGCGAGAATACCCGCAAGACAGACACCGGCAACCACGGGATGGAAAAGACCGGTGGCCATATAAATGAATACTTTTTCAGCGTCCGCGCCTTGCAGGGGCTCGGGCAGGTAAGCAATGCCCAGCAGCCCGACCAGGGTCCCGCAGATCAATGTAACCGTGACCCAGCTCATGGCGATACGCCGCGCCCCGGGGATGGTTTCGCTGGCGGATTTGGCGGCCATGAAGCGTGCGAGGATGTGGGGCTGGCCGACGTAACCCAGTCCCCAGCCAAGCAATGAAGCTATGGCAATCATAGTAAGCGGTTCTCCGCCAGCACTCGTGAACATGTCCAGCAAAGCCGGGTTGCGCGCGTCAAGCGCGGCTGTGGTACCGGCCCAGCCATCGACCGCCAGCCAGCCCATGAGCACCACGAACACAAGAGCGACAAACATCAGCGAGCCCTGCAGGAAATCCGTCCAGCTCACTGCCAGAAAACCCCCTATGAATGTGTAAACCACAACTGCGGCGGCGCCGGCCGCCACCGCCCACAGGTAGGGCATGCCGAATACGGATGCAAAAAGTTTGCCGCCGGCAACCAGCCCCGAGCTTGTATAAAAGGTAAAAAAGACCAGGATAAAACTGGCGGAAATAATGCGCAGCAATCCCGAACGGTCATCGAAGCGACGCTCGAAGTAATCCGGCAAGGTCAGCGAATCACCGAATTTCTCGGTCGCACTGCGCAGCCTGGCAGCAACGAACAACCAGTTGGCGTATGTACCAAGCAGCAGCCCGACCAGCAGCCAGATGGATTCCAGGCCGGCGAGATACGCATAACCCGGCAGTCCCAGCAACAACCAGGCACTCATGTCCGAGGCCTGCGCTGATAACGCCGTAACCCAGCTGCCAAGGCTGCGCCCACCGAGTATGTAATCGGACAAGCTGGCCGTTCGTCGCCAGGCAACCAGACCGATGATCAGCACCACCGCAAGGTAGGTGAGAAAAGTGGCGCCGATTACAGGACTGTTTATCATTGGCATTGACCGCTGCGCGCTGAGGTCTGTGCATAATCATAGCGTGTAAGCGCAAGGGAGACTCTGGTGGCTGGTTATTCAGGTACGCCGCTTTGCAAAAAACTCGGGTTCCGCCTGCGGAAAGGAAATGCCATGAATAAGGCTGGATGTTACTTCTGTTTGTCCATCACCCTGCTTGCACTGCAACTGGGCGCGTGTTCCAAAGAGGTGGATGACGAGCAGGTAAAGCGCACTCGCGATTTCATCGCGGCCTTTAATGATCGCGACGCCGCCAGCATGGCGGCAATGGTTCATGAACAAATGCAATGGCTAAGCATAGAAGGCGCAAATACCACTGTCGTAACTTCCGGGCGCGATGGCCTGCTGGCCGAAATGACTGCCTATTTTGCTGGCGAGATATCGACGACTTCACGCCTGTTAAGGCCCGTCCGGGAAGGCAAATATGTGGTTGGGGTGGAAGCAGCCAGCTGGCAAGCGCAATCGGGGCCCAGACGCCAGTGCAGCGTAGTTGTGTATGAATACCAGGGCATTCTGATTCGAAACGTCTGGTATTACCCGGCTTACCCATGCTGAACAGGCCCGCTGTCATGATGCGCATCACATATGATTGGTTTAGTCGTAAGTAAGATGGGTACAAATCGGATGTATCCAGGGTGTTTGTAATGCTGAAGAAATTACTGGCGCGACTCATCTTGGGCGTCTTGGTCATTTGCGTTGCCGGCGCCTGTATGGGCACAGCTGTCGAGGCGGCCACGGACACCGCCATCGCGGTTGGCAACATTCCGTTTAAAGTGGGCGGCGCCGTCGTTGGCGTTGCTGCCAAGGATGAGCAAGAAACCAACAAGGAAGATCAGCGGCAATCATGAACGCGGTGGGCAAACTGGTAGGTCAGAGCATACCGGCGGCATGCATATTGCTCAGCGCCCTTGTAATGGGAGCATGTGCCAATGGCCCCGACAAATCTGCGTCTCAGGCGCCGGCGCTGGTCGATTTGGAGTGGTTGCTGGGTGACTGGCAGGCGGACGCCGGCAAAGAAATTATTTACGAGCAGTGGCGCAGGCAGGATGCCGTGTCATTTGCGGGCACAGGCAGCAACGAATCCCGCGAAACCGGCGAGCGCAAGGAATTTGAGCGCCTGCAAATTATCAGCAAAGGTGCCAAGATATTCTTTGTTGCCACCGTGGCGCACAATCCGGCGCCCGTAGCATTTGAACTGCAGAACCCCAAAAGCAACAACCTGGTGTTTTCTAACCCCGAACATGACTTTCCGAAGATGATTGTTTATGAGCGCCTGGACGACAGCCGCCTCAGGGTCACAGTCAGTGATGGCGGGGACAAGGGCTTCACCCTCAATTTTGTCCGGTCCGGGAACTAGCGGATAAACAGAATGAAACCCGGTGTCATAAGTCTCGACGAAAAGCTGCGCGCGGTCGTGGACCACTGGTCACCCAAGGTTATCGCCGAGGTAAACGATTACCAGATCAAACTCGTAAAAATCCAGGGTGAGTTCGTGTGGCACAAGCATGACGATACCGATGAAGTGTTCATATGTTTGCGCGGCGCCATGGGGATTTCATTTCGTGATGGCGAGGCCCGTCTGAAGCAGGGGGAAATGATCATCGTGCCGAGAGGCGTCGAACACAAGCCATTTGCGCAACACGAATGCGAAGTCATGCTCATCGAGCCGCGCGGTGTGGTGAATACCGGCGATGCGGACGCGACTGACCTCACAGCAGCTCAGGACGTGTGGATCTGAGACCCGCCCCTCTGAGGATTGCCGGGCCCGTCGGGCGCCTTGCACCACCGCAGATCAGACCTGCCTTCGCCTTGGCACTTCTCAGAAACGGCGCCCACAGTCGGGCAATAAAAAAGCCCCGCACGAGGCGGGGCTTTCAGAGTTCGGAAAGAAGCAAGTCTTTCCAGATTTCTCAGGTACTCGCTCAGTCGAGCTCGTACTTCAGACGCAGGTACCAGAAGGCGCCATTGAAGCCGAAGGGGCTGAACTGGCTGTAGCGGTTACCCACACCATCGGCAGCACCCGGATTCTCGTCCGGCGTTTCATCAAAGACATTCTGGACGCCCACGATGGCCGTCCATGCGTCATTGAAGCTGTAAGCACCTTCAACATCGACGACACTCTTGCCGCTGTAGGTACGGGCATCTTCCGAATCGAACCAGTCGTCGTACGAACTCAGCCGGCCCAGGAAACGCCACTGGTTGTAGAACGTGTTGGCGCTCAGGTTCCAGCGGGTTTCAGGCAAGCCGTCTTCCAGCTCCGTAATACGCACCGGTTCATTGGTGATATTCGGGCCGGCACGCGTCACCTCGGTATCCGTCTTGTTGAACGAGAAGCTCACGTCGGTGTTAATCCCGTTGCCCCACTCAAACGGATAGGTCGCCACGACATCAAAACCCTTGGTCTCGGTGTCGAAGTCGTTGGTGAAGAAACGGAAGTTCCTGAGGCTGTTCGCACCCGCCACGCCCTGTGCCGTCAATGCGTCCTTCTCAGCCTGGGTCAGCGTAAACAGACCCGTCAGGTTCAGGCGATCGTCCACTTCAATCTGGAAGTAATCGACCGTCACATCAAGTGCGCCCACATTGAAGAATACGCCAAACGTGTAGTTGGTGGATTCTTCCGGCTGCAACGGCTTACCGCCTCTGAGCACGGCAATAGGATTGGTCGACGGTACGGTACCGTTGTTGACCAGATCGTTAAGTGCCGTATCAAACTCGGTGGACACGTTAAAGGCGTTGGACTGACCCGGCGTTGGCGCGCGGAAACCGGTGGAGGCTGTCGCGCGCAGACCAAAAGTGTCCGTAGCGCGCCAGTTACCGGCCACTTTCCAGTTAACGGTCGAACCGAAGTCCTGGAAGTCTTCCCAGCGGACGGCCGCTCCAACCAGCACCTGATCGTTGGGCTCCCACTCACCATCGACATATGCCGCGATGTTCTCGCGGCTGAAGGTGCCGCCTGCGAGATTACTGAAGCCCGGGAAGCCATTGGAAGCAGCACTGAAGCCCTGCCCTGCCAACGGCCCGACCTTGAACGACTCTTCCTGACCAACACGAACTTCGAAACTCTCCCGGCGATACTCGCCGCCGAAGGCAACGTTGGTCGCATCAGAGGGTGAGTAACCAAAGTCCAGGTTCACAGCGTTTTCCAGCTGAATATAGGCACCCGGATCAAACGCCGTCGGCGTTGCCGGCCCCAGGGAGGCATTCACGGTGTTGCGGATAAAGAAGTCCACTTCACTACGCCCGGCACCCAGGCTGAAGTCGTAACGAAGCCCGTTACCCATTTCTCCGCGCACACCTGCCGAGGCTGACAAGTCTGTAACGTCACCGCCAAAGCGTGGTGTAAAGCCACCCGGGAAAACTTCCTGGAAGCTGAAGCACTGCTCACGCGCAAAGACTTCTGCCAGAGCATCTGCATCGGGCTGGTTGAATGTAGGCGACATCGGATCATTATCGACATCGACTAACGGGCACGGTCCCTGACCATCGTCAGCAACCACGCCTGCTGCAAACAGGTCTCCGATCAGCAAGGTATCGCCGCCGTCGTCACTGAACACGGCACCGCGAGTATTGGGATTACGGAAGTAAAAGCCGCCATCCACAGTCTTCGTTGCATAGCTGCCGTGGGCATAGAACTCTTTGCCGTCCCCAAGATCGAGTCCGACGTTAGCAAAGGCCTTGAAGTCATCCTGGATCTCGGGCGAACCCCAGATCTGCGCAGGATTCGCTACCGCAGTGTTGCCTGCGGCAATCAACGCTGCCGCGTCATTACGCTGCACGCTACGATCGGTGGCATCGGCTTCGCCGTACTCGAAACTCAGGTTAGCAAACCCGTCATCGGAAAATGGCAGGCCAATGTTGCCAGCGATCGAATAGATCGTACCGTCACCTTCCGTGAATTCGCCATAACGGGCCTCGACGCTCGAACCCTCGGCGTCATCCTTGAGAATAAAATTCATCACGCCGGCGATGGCATCAGAACCGTATTGCGAAGAAGCGCCGTCACGCAGCACTTCCACCTGCTTGATGGCAATTGCCGGGATAAGTGACAGGTCAGGACCCTGGGCGCCGTCGCCCACGCCATTACCCAGCCATGCGATTACGGCTGCACGATGGCGGCGCTTGCCGTTGACCAGCACCAGGGTGTGGTCGGGCGCCAGGCCACGCAGGTTCGCTGGCCGGACAATCGTGGCCGCGTCACTGATGGGCTGCATGTTGACGTTGTAGGAAGGCACAACGTTGCGGATCAGGTTGCTCAGATCCGAATCGCCCTGGTTGGTGAAATTCTCACCACCGATCACGTCGATGGGCGCCGGTGATTCTGTCACCGAACGCTCTTTCGCACGGGTACCCGTGGTGATGACTTCTTCAAGTTCATCCGAGCCGCTGTCATCTGCAGCAAGCGCCTGTTGCGTCATCGCAACAGAGAGTGAAAGCGCGAGCGTCAGTAAATATGCCAGCCCTTTGGTCGTAATGGATCTCATATTTGGATCCCCCTTAATTAATCGTTAAACGTAAACTTCGCAGACCACCTCTTGATCAAGAGTGGCCCGCAGCATCAGCGCAGCGAACAGCAGTATCACCGGCCATCGTCCGCCTGGACGCGCCGCTGTCGTAAATTCGCCACACGGAGTCGCGGGGAGACTATCCATGCAGTCGCGCCCCTAGTCAAGCATTTGCGTTTTCGCAACAAATGCTTACGGCCGTACCGCCGGCGCTGCGTCACGGCCGAATGAAACGAATCGGGTCCTACCAATCATTGGCGCCCTTTGCCGCGTTTGGGTATGGGCGGCATTAAGAACCCCGGCTTGGGCGTTTTAGTGTTTATCTTTCAATGACTTACGTATATGAATCGACTCCCGGCAACTTCCAGGCAGCCGTGCCCGGGGGCCATCAAGAAAATCAGGCTTGGGTTTGCGCAATGCCTGTCCGAGATGCTCGCTGCACCGGTTGTCGGTCCGGTGTGCCAGAATCTGTGGCCTCGTTATGCGGAAATTTGCGCGGGCATGGAAGACGTAAACGGCAGGCGCCTCGATCAGGAGGCAGCATCCGTGCTGCAATTCTGGTTCGCCGACAGCAGCAAGAACGATCAGGCAATCTCATCACGCATGCCCGTGTGGTTTGGCAGCGATGCTGCCATTGACGAAGAAATTCGAATGCTGTTCGGCGAGCTGGTCGAGACTGCCGCTGCCGGGCGCCTGGAACACTGGGCCGGGTTGGCCCTGGGCCGGCTCGCACTGGTTATTCTTCTCGATCAGTTCCCCCGTAATCTCTATCGCGGTACGGCCAGGGCTTTTGCACACGACCCGTTAGCTCTTGCGATCTGCGAGCAAAGCATGGACGACGGAAGCCTCCTCACCCTGGCGGCCATCCAGCAGGTTTTCATGCTCATGCCATTGCAGCATGCCGAATCGAAGCTGATCCAGTCGCGCTCGGTAAAAGAGTTCGAGAACTTGCTCGACCGGCTGCCGCCCGCGCGGCGCGAAGCATTCAAGGGGTTCACGAGCTACGCTCACTTGCATGCCAGTATCGTCCATCGCTTCGGGCGCTTTCCGCACCGCAATGCCATACTTGGACGGATGAACACCACAGCAGAAGAAAAATACCTGGCAGGAGACGCCCCGCGCTTCGGTCAGACTTGAAAGCAAGTTGAAGAAGACGAGGATCGAGTTATGAGCACAGAACTTTACTATCTTGTCCTGGTGGCAACGCTGACCGCGCTGACCTGGATTCCTTACATACTCAATACGGTGAGCGTACGAGGCTTGCACGACGCCGTAGCTTATCCGGAAAACCCGGCGCCGCTGTCCCCCTGGGCGCAGCGTATGAAAGCAGCTCATTACAACTCCGTGGAGAATCTTGCGGTGTTCGGCGCGCTTGTCATCGTCGCGCATCTTGTCGGCGTCAGCGATGGTGCAACGGCGACAGCTGCCATGGTGTATTTCTGGGCGCGTGTTGCGCACCTGCTGGTATACACTTTCGGTATCCCGTGGTTGCGCACGCTGACTTTTGCCGTGGGCTACCTGGCCATGCTGACCTTTGCCTGGAAACTGCTGGCGGCCTGAGTCAGGCATGCTTACCCGGCCGGGTCTGCTGGCAGTTCTCGCACTGGCGGGTTGCGCTGAGTACACACCAGAAAAAGCCGAAAAGACGCAGCCTGGATATATAGCGTGCTTGGAACCACGCCCGGAATTGTGCACCCAGCAATACGATCCGGTTTGTGCCGAGCGCGATACCGGCATTCGTTGTGTTACGACACCCTGTGACTCGAGTGAATGGCTGCGCTACGCGAATGCCTGTATGGCATGTGCAGACTCCAGGGTGTATGGCTATGTGCCACGCGACTGTGACGCAACGAACGGTGCGCCCGATCGATAGCTAGGTGGGCATCGGCCCGCTCATGACAAGGAACAACAATGCACCGAAGTCGACTCGCCGGATTCGTCATTGACTGCAAAACTGATGACCTTGATGCAGCGACGCGTTTCTGGAGTGAGGCGCTTGGGTATCCATCCCGTGCTGAGCAGTCCGAGCCGGATTACCGGGAACTGGATGCTGATCGGGACAATCTGCATGTCGAGGTACAGGCGGTGGCCCATGCAAGCCGCGTACATCTTGATATCGAAACCGACAATATCGAGGCGGAAGTCGCACGGCTGGAAAAACTCGGCGCAAGGCGCATCGAGTTCGTCAAGCGCTGGTGGGTGATGGAAGCCCCGAGCGGACAACGGTTCTGCGTGGTTAGACCACAGCATCCTGACTTCAAAAAGCTGGCAAGACTGTGGGAATCGTGAGCGGCTCTGCGATGGAGCAGCGCAGAAAGCATGAGCACAGGGCGCGCCGTGCTTTGCTGGAAAAAACACTCGAGCATGCGCTCGCTTTTCTCGGTTCGCTGGAGGAGAGATCTGTTGCTGCCACGGTAGGACACTCGACCTTGATGGCGCGTCTGGGCGGCCCCCTTGGCGCGGAAGGCGAAGATCCCGAAACCATCATCGACCATCTTGTCGCGAGCGCCGACGGTGGATTGAACGCCAGCACCGGCGGGCGGTTCTATGCCTGGGTAATTGGCGGCAATCTGCCGGCGGCACTTGCCGCAGACTGGCTCAGCACGGCCTGGGACCAGAACGGGGCGTTACACGCCACTTCGCCGGCGCTCGGGTCGATAGAAGAGATCTGCGGCGCGTGGCTGATGGACCTGCTGAACATTCCGGACCACGCAAGTTTTGCCCTGGTCACCGGTTGCCAGATGTCGCACGCCACCTGCCTCGCGGCTGCCCGCAACAAGATCCTGGCGGATCGTGACTGGGACGTGGAAGCGAAGGGACTCGCAGGCGCACCGCCCATAAAAGTCCTTGGCAGCTATTCCTGTCATGGCTCAGTGCAGCGGGCGGTGCGATTGCTCGGCATCGGACGCGACAATCTCATCGCCCTGGATGGCGATGCCGATGGCAGAGTCGAGGCACCAGCCCTGGAGCGCGGCTTGCGCGAAGCGGGCGATGTGCCAAGCATCGTGGTGTTGCAGGCGGGTGAGATCAACACCGGCATTTTTGACCCGTTCGAAGAATTGATCCCGATTGCACACCGGCACAATGCCTGGGTACATGTCGATGGCGCTTTCGGATTGTGGGTAGTCGCAAGCCCGAGGTTCAGACACCTCATGCAAGGCTGCGAAAAAGCCGATTCCTGGAGCACTGACGGACACAAATGGCTGAACGTCCCGTTTGATTGCGGCTACGCTTTCGTTGCCCATCCGCCATATCACCGCAACGCCATGTCGCATCGCGCCAGTTACCTGGTACATGCCGATGACGCCCGTGATCCGATGGATTACAACCCGGAGTGGTCACGTCGCGGGCGCGCCATATCGACCTACGCGGCCTTGCGGGAACTGGGCCGCAATGGCATCGCCCGGCTGATAGACGAATGTTGCGACAGGGCACACAGGCTGGTCACGGGCATCGGCGCGCTCGATGGTGCCGAGTTGCTGCGGGAACCGCTCATTAATCAGGGCCTCGTCCGTTTCCCCGATCCCGGCAAAGCCGCGACAGAGCAGGACCATGCCAGGCGGACAGACAAAATCATCCGCCTGATAAATGCCTCCGGCGAGGCTTTTTTCAGTGGCAGCACCTGGCAAGGTCAGCGCTGCATGCGGGTTTCCGTGTGCTCCTGGCAAACCTCGGATGACGACGTCTCTCGCAGCATCGAAGCCGCCAGGTCGGCTATTGCCGAGGTCGACCAGGCCTAGTTACGCCACCAAACTTTGAACCAGTTCCTGTTTCCCGCTTATGACAAACCATAGAATTCCGGGCGTCCCTTATTGAAACGCTTTCGGCTGGCAGAACAAATGACTGACTATCTTGCACAACGATCCCTGCGCGGCGTGGGCCCGGATGGCTCATGCACGCCGATTGAAATCCGCATCGGCAAACCCGAAGAGATTTCCTATCAGACCTGGACCGTCGCCATCGACATCGAGGGACTCGAATATGGCATGAATACTGCTTTGGGCGTAGATCCATGGCAGGCGCTCACCGTAGCCTTTGCGGTGACCGAGCAGGCAGTTCGTTACTTCCTGGACGCCGGCGGCAAACTGTGCGCCGCCGAGGACGAGCAACAGGAATTACCGGTCGAAGACCTGTTCCCGCGCTTCGCCGCCTGATACCACTTACTTCAGACCAGGCTGCGTTGTGCGGCCCTGGAGATGGCCGCAAAGCGCACATTGAGCAGCACGGCACAGACTGTCAGACCGGCCACCAATCCCGCCCAAACCGACTGTGGCCCCATGTCCAGCACAATACCGAACATGTATGCCAGCGGAAAGCCGACAATCCAGTAAGAAAAGAAATTCATCAGCATGGGTATGCGCGTGTCCTTGAACCCGCGCAAGGCGCCGGCAGCACCGACCTGCATGCCGTCCGAAACCTGAAACACCGCGGCCATAAACAACAGCGCAATGGCAACCCGGCGCACTTCGGGATCGATTGTGTAAAAGGCCGCAATCTGGTCGCCAAAAATGAGCATCATTGCAGCCGATATCAGCATCACGCCCCCGCACAAGCCAATGCCGACAAAGCCTGCGAAGCGCGCCAGCTCGGGTTGCGCACCACCGACCGCCTGGCCCACCCGAATGGTGGTGGCCGAATGCAGGGCCAGCGGAATCATGAACATGGTTGCCGCATAGTTGATGGCAATCTGGTGCGCGGCCACGATCGTAGCGCCCAGGGTACCCATCAGCAGGGCTACCGCGCTGAACAGTCCCGCCTCTGACAATACGCTGATGCCGATGGGCAATCCCAGACTCAGCAGTTCGCGCTGGCCGACGATACGCGGCCATTCAAAGGACCGAAAAAGATCAAACTGCTGGTAAAGGCGCTGGCGGCGAACGTAAATGAACATGCCCGCAAACATCACCCACATCGAAATCGCGCTGGCATAGCCACAACCGATTGCGCCCATGCGCGGGAACCCGAGTTTGCCGAACATGAGCAGGTAATTGAACAGCACGTTGACGATCAGACCGACGATCGCAATGAGCATGATGGGCCGCGTATGGCCGATACCTTCGCTGGTGAAACGAAACGTCAGGTAAGCATAGATCGCGGGCAGTCCTAGCGCGATGGCGTTTATGTAGCCTCGTGTCTTGGGCAGAATTTGCGGATCAATCCCAATCGCAGCCAGCAAGTGCCCGGCCTGCAGCAGCAAGACGAACAAGCATAAAGCGAGTGCCTGGCTGAGCCACAGGCATTGGCGCATCGCCCGTCCGACCTCGGTGGATTTGCCTGCACCAAAATACTGCGCAGCCGTGGGACTCATACCCATGAGCACGCCAAGACCGAAAAGGAACACCACCATCCAGACACCGTTGCCGACTGCAACGGCTGCCAGGTCTAACGCACCAAGTCGGCCGGCCATAACCGTGTCGGCGAAATTCATACCGGCCAATGCAAGATTATTCGCGACCAGGGGCCCGGCCAACGGTAACAATCTTCGCAGCTCACGAGTTATGCGTACGCCGTAGTCCTGACCCGCCGTCGTACTCAAGCAGCCTTCCTCGCGCATCATCGCGCATTGTTTTGCTTACTTTCTATGGCCTTGCGGCTGGTTGCCGCGCCGCTGTGGCAAAATGTCTCGCCTGTAACGCCCCGTGGCGGTCTTTTGCTGCGGGTCACTCAAGATAGCTTGGAGCCTTTGCATGTACAACGGCAAAACACGTCGCGTCGCCATCGTCGGTGGCATGCGCACGCCTTTTTGCCGCGCCCACACCGGGTTCGCGGAACTTTCCAACCAGGACATGATGACCGCGGCCCTGTCAGGCCTGGTCGACCGCTTCTCGCTCAGGGGCGAGAAAATAGACGATGCGACCATGGGCGCAGTCATCCGGCATTCGCGTGACTGGAACCTCGCAAGGGAATCCGTACTCGGTAGCGGACTCGCCCCGGAAACCCCGGCTTTTGATCTCACGCGGGCCTGCGGTACGAGTCTCGAAGCGGTGATCCTGATGGCCCACAAGATTGCGCTGGGGCAGATCGACGTCGGCATTGGTGGCGGCGTCGACAGTATCAGTGATGCACCTGTCGTGTATCCCGAAAGTTATCGAAAGCTACTCATGCGCAGCTATCGCGGACGCAGCTTCACACAAAGGCTGAAACCCTGGCTGGGCTTGCGGCCCTCGCATTTCAAACCCGAGTTCCCTGGCGTAGTGGAGCCGCGCACCGGTCTTTCGATGGGTGAAAGCTGCGAGCTGATGGCGCAGGAGTGGAAAATTGGCCGCGAGGAACAGGATGCGCTCGCTTTCCTGAGTCACCAAAACGCCGCCGCCGCCTGGGACGCCGGCTTTTACCAGGACATGCTCACGCCGTTCGCGGGTGTGACCTCGGACAACAATATTCGCCCGAGCACCACGCTGGAAAAAATGGCCAGTCTGAAACCGGTGTTCGAAAAAAGCCCGAAGGGAACCCTGACCGCCGCCAACAGCACACCGCTCACGGACGGCGCTTCCGCCGTGCTGGTCGCATCAGAGGACTGGGCGCGGGCGCGCGACTTGCCGATCCAGGCGTATATCAGCTGGGCACAGGTCGCGGCCGTTGATTTTGTCGGTGGCGAGGGTCTGTTAATGGCCCCCACCTATGCGGTATCCAGGATGTTGTCGCAGGCAGGACTGGGTTTGCAGGATTTCGACTTCTATGAGATCCACGAGGCCTTTGCTGCCCAGGTGTTATGTACGCTGCGCGCTTGGGAGTCAGATGATTTTTGTCGCCAGCGCCTTGGCCGTGATGAACCACTGGGCGCCGTCGATCGCAGCAAAATGAACACCAGGGGGGGCAGTGTCGCCATCGGGCATCCCTTTGCCGCCACCGGCGCGCGCATAGTGGCTACCCTTGCCAAGCTGCTGGCAGACAAGGGCGAGGGGCGTGGTCTGATTTCCGTGTGCACGGGGGGCGGCATGGGTGTGGCCGCAATCCTGCAAGCGGCCTGAGCGCCTTATTGTGCCCTGCGCCACGAGTACGATTGCCTCTGCGCTTGCGCCAGACTGCCACAGCCGACATTATGTGACGCCAGCACAGACCTCGCGGTCCAGCCAAATAAACCAAACATAAAGAGCTATTTATGGACGCAGTCAATAACTTCATGTCGGCCGTCAATGCAGTCTTGTGGCACGACTCGGTCCTGGTCTTGCTGCTTGGAACCGGTGTGCTGTTCACCTTCTGGAGCGGCTTTTGCCAGTACCGTGCCCTGACGCACGGCTCGCAGATTCTGCGCGGTAAATACGACGACCCCGACGATCCCGGGGCCATCAACCATTTCCAGGCACTTTCCGCTGCCTTGTCCGCCACTGTCGGCCTCGGCAACATCGGCGGTGTCGCGCTGGCCGTGGCGCTGGGCGGACCCGGCGCGGTGTTCTGGATGTGGGTCGTGGGCTTCTTTGGCATGTCCATCAAGCTCACCGAAGTCACCTTGTCGATGCTTTATCGCAATACCGAAGACCCTGACAACCCGCATGGCGGACCCATGTGGGTCGCGAGCAAAGCGCTGGCCAATCTCGATCCGAAGTGGACCACACTCGGCAAAGTTGTCGGTGGCATTTTCTGCGTCACTTTGCTGGTCTCCACCATCACCGGCGGCAATATGTTTCAGGCCTGGAACGTGGGTGTCATTACCGAGGAATACTTCCAGATTCCCAGCTGGGCGACCGGCATTGTCCTGGCCATACTGGTGGCCATGGTGATTATCGGTGGCATCAAGCGTATTGGTGCCGTGGCGGGGCGCCTCGTGCCAACCATGGTCACGCTTTACATTCTGTCTGCCCTTTATGTGTTGTTCGTGCATTTCGACAAGATTCCCGAAATGCTGAAGCTGATTGTGGTATCGGCATTCAATCCGTCCGAGGCCAGCGGTGCTTTCATTGGTGGGACCGTCGGCACCGCATTTCTTTTCGGCATGAAACGTGCCTTGTTTTCCAACGAAGCGGGGCAGGGTTCTTCACCGATCGCGCATTCGGCGGCCAAGACAGATGAGCCCGTGCGTGAAGGAATGGTCGCCGGCCTGGAACCCTTTATCGATACGCTGGTGGTCTGCACCATGACCGCGCTGGTCATCCTCTCAACTGGTGTCTGGAATCGCGGTGCGGAAGTTTCCTACGAAGTACCGCCGTCGGTAGTGCCTGTGGACTTGAACCTCTGGAGCGTCGAAGACTCCGCATTACCGCCGCGCAGCGAAGGGCAGTGGACGCAGGGCGAGCAGGTGTACATGGTGCTCTCGGCGCACCGCAACAAGGGCAGCGGCAATAACTTTCACCAGTTGCATGGAGTCGTGGATCGATTCCCAACCGGGGGGTTTTACGTTGACTGGGAAAGCTTCGAGAGTGTAGAGAAACCGCGCATTCGTGATGGCGGAATCTTTTACTCCTACGAAGGGGCGACGCTGACGGCGAAGGCTTTTGACACCGTGGCACCGGGGCTCGGTAAGTGGCTGGTCACCCTGGCGGCATGGCTATTCGCCATCTCGACCATGATCTCGTGGAGCTATTACGGCGAGCAAGGCATCGTTTACTTGTTCGGTGGTGAGTGGTTACGTAAAAATTGCGGTGAGCGGTTCGGTGAACACGCAGTGACCGTCTACAAGGTAATTTACTGCCTGCTGATCGTCGTCGCCACCTTGGGCTTTATCACCACCAATCGTGAGCTGGATAATCTCACCGGCATCGGCACCGGCGTCATGCTGTTCGCCAATATTCCCATCCTGTGGTTTTTCGGATACCAGGCCATGCGTGCATACAAGGAGTACGTCGGCCGCCTGACTTCAGGGCGTATGGAGGCCGGACACAAGGCGCCCAGTCTCGAAGACCTCATCAGTGGTCGCGACGTGGAGAAATAGCGGACTCGCAGTCTTCAGTCGCCCGACAATGATCAACAATTGTCGGGCACGTCCGGGCGGGAATGCCTCCGGCTGATCTCGCAATACCGACAAGGTCAATGCCCGGCACGCCCGTGCAAAATCGCATTGCATTTGATCCGCAATACATACATACTGGTCGGTATGTACACGGATATTTTGCTGCATGTTTTACTAAGTCTATGAAAGTTAAAAGAAACCCGGATCACACCAGGGACGCGCTATTGGCTGCGGCATTCGATGAAATCCATGCCCAGGGCTTTCGAGCCGCCAGCATCGACAAGATCCTCGCCCGTACGGGCGTGACCAAAGGCGCGCTCTATCACCACTTTCCCAACAAGGCGGCCCTTGGTCAGGCGGTGGTGAACGAGGTGCTGTTCGAACGCATGCAGGAGAACTGGCAAAGACTGAATGACGCCGATTCCGATCCCGTGAGCTTGCTGCTGGCGATGATCGATGACGCAATCGCGCACGCCGACCGCGACACTGTCGCGCTGGGTTGTCCGCTGAATAACCTCGTACAGGAAATGGCCGGACTCGATGAGGACTTTCGAGAATGTCTCAACAAAGTACAAAGCGCGTGGCGCACAGCACTCGCTGCTGCGCTCACTCGCGCGCAGCAAAACGGCACAGGTCGCCCGGGGCTTGATTGCAACCAGGCTGCGGCATTCATCGTTGGCGCCTATGAAGGCTGCGTTGGCGTTGGCAAGTGCGGCGTGGGAACGGAAGTGTTCACCACCTGTCTCAGGGGCATGGCGGACTATCTGCATACACTGCGACCGGCCACCGCCTTGCAGGCGAACTGCTAGTTACGAGGGCGCGGTTGATGGGTCCGAAGCAATACAGCAAGTTCGACCAGGCCTGGGTCAACTACGGGCAATGGCTCATTAAATGGCGCTGGCTGGCGATTGCCTTGTCGCTGATCGTAGCGGGAATCGCCGGTTTTGGCGCGCAAAACTTGTGGTTCGACAATAATTATCGCGCGTTCTTCAGCAAGGAAAACCCGCAGCTGCAGGCCTTCGAAGAACTGCAGGACACCTATACCAAGAACGACAATATCCTGATCGTCCTGGCACCCGCATCCGGTCGGGTTTTTACCCCTGAAGTCTTGTCATCGGTCAAGAACCTGACGGACGAGGCATGGCGCCTCCCTTATGCGATACGCGTGGACTCGGTTACAAATTTCCAGCATACCCGCGCGGAAGAAGATGATCTGCTGGTCACAGATCTGGCAGAGGACCCCGGGGCAATGACCCCGACAGATATCGAATACGCGCGCAGTGTCGCGGTCAGCGAGCCGGCATTGTTACGCCGCCTCATCAACGAGCAGGCGTCTGTCACTGCACTCAATATCACATTTCAGCTGCCTGATCCGGTAACCAATGAGGTCAGCGAAATTGTCGCCGTGGTGCGCCAGCTGGTAGATGAATTCGAAACTTCCAATCCGGACATCGCCGTAAAGCTGACCGGAACGGTGATGATGAACAACGCCTTCTTCGAGGCGAGCATCAGCGACATCAAGACACTGGTGCCCTTTATGTACGTCGCCATCATCATCACCATGCTGCTGCTCTTGCGCTGTCTGAGCTCCACCGTGGGTACCGTGCTGGTGATCGGGCTCTCGGTGGCAACCGCCATGGGCATAGCCGGGTGGCTGGGGATGAAGCTTACTTCGCCTTCGGCATCGGCGCCGACGGTTATCATGACCCTGGCGGTAGCAGACTGCATTCATATCCTGGTGACCATGTTCGCGCAGATGCGGACGGGGCTGGCGAAACGGGCGGCTATTGTCGAATCCCTGCGCATTAACATGCAGCCGGTATTCCTGACCAGCGTTACCACCGCCATCGGCTTTCTGACGCTTAATTTCAGTGACGCGCCACCATTTCGGGACCTTGGCAATATCACCGCAATGGGCGTGATGGCGGCTTTCTTTTTTGCCATTTTCTTCCTGCCCGCTTTTGTGTCGGTAATGCCCTGTCGCAGTGTTGCCCGGCGCGACGATCGGCGCGGCACCCGCATGGATCGCTTCGCTGATTTCGTAGTCATGCGTCACAAGGCTTTGCTGAGCGCCAGTATCCTGGTGAGCCTGGTGGTGCTGGCTTTCATCCCTCGCAACGAACTGAACGACGAGTTCGTGCAGTATTTCAAACCCAGCATTGAATTCCGCCAGCACACAGACTTCACCACCGATAATCTCACCGGCCTGTACCAGGTTCAGTACTCCCTGAAATCAGGCGAGGCCAATGGTGTGAGCGATCCGGCATTCCTGCAGAAACTAGAAGCGTTTTCCAACTGGTATCGGGCGCAACCCCACGTTATGCACGTGAGCACCATGGCCGATACCTTCAAGCGACTCAACAGAAACCTCCATGGCGATGACCCCGACTGGTATCGCCTGCCGGATAATCGTGAGCTGGGCGCGCAATACCTGTTGCTGTTCGAAATGTCGCTGCCATTCGGACTGGACCTGAACAACCAGCTCAACATTGACAAGTCGTCGACCCAATTCGTGGCCGCAACCGAATCAATCAGTACGGTGGAATTGCGCGATCTCGTGTCGCGCAGCGAGCAGTGGCTCACTGATAACGCTCCTGAAATGTTCAGTTACGGTATCGGCGTCTCCGTGATGTTTTCTTATATCTCGGAGCGCAACATCAAGAGCATGCTGGGAGGCACAGTGCTGGGCCTGGTGCTCATATCGGGCATCCTGTTGCTCGCACTGCGCAGCGTTAAGCTGGGTGTCCTGAGCTTGTTGCCAAACCTGTTGCCCATCGGCCTTACCTTCGGTATCTGGGGCATGACGGTGGCACAAATCAATGTCGCAGCCTCCATTGTATCGGGCATGATTCTCGGTATCGTCGTGGATGACACCGTACATTTTCTCAGCAAGTACCTGCGCGCGAGGCGCGAACAGGGCCTCGACGCGCAGGCTGCAGTGCGCTATGCCTTTCATACGGTAGGCATTGCTTTGCTGGTCACGACCTTGATACTCGTTGCAGGCTTCATGGTGCTCGCGCAATCAAATTTCGTTATCAACGGCGTCATGTCGATTTTGACGGCCATGGGTATCGCGATTGCCCTGATCGTCGATTTCCTGTTCCTGCCACCCCTGTTAATAGCGCTGGACGCTGACCCCGCCCGGCCGGTTTCACAAATCACGGAGGTAGAGGATGCACCCGTTCCCGTTAACCCTTAAAGCGCTGCTGGCGCTCGTTTTTTTGCTGCCGCTTGCCTCAGCGGCCTGGGCCCAGGTTTCGCCAGAGGAAAAGGGCTTGCAGATAGCCAGTGAAGCCGATGCCAGAGACCACGGTTTCGGTGACACGAGCTCCGTGCTCACGATGATTCTGCGCAATCGTCATGGTCAGGAAGTGACCCGGCAAATGCGCAGTCGTGCCCTGGAAGTCACGGACGACGGTGACAAGAGCATGATAATTTTCGAGGATCCGGCCGACGTTAAAGGCACTGCTCTGCTGACCTATTCTCACAAGGAAGGTGACGACGATCAGTGGCTGTACCTGCCGGCACTCAAGCGCGTCAAGCGAATATCTTCCAGCAATAAATCGGGCCCGTTTATGGGCAGCGAGTTTGCCTATGAAGATCTCTCTTCCCAGGAGATCGAAAAATATCAATACAAATTCCTGCGCAACGAAACTATAGATGGCATCGATTATTTTGTTATCGAGCGCTATCCGGTGGACAAGAAATCCGGCTATACACGCCAGGTGGTATGGATCGATCAGGCCGAATATCGCGTCCACAAAGTTGACTACTTCGATCGCAAGGAATCACACCTGAAAACGCTGGTTATGGACAACTACCAGCTCTACCTCGACAAATTCTGGCGCCCGTTGCATATGGAGATGGTGAATCATCAGACGGGCAAGAGCACCGAGCTCAGCTGGTCGGAATATACGTTTCAAAACGGCTACACCGATCGGGATTTCGACCGCAACAGCTTGCAGAAGGCCCGTTGACGCATGTCTATGCCGTGCCGGCTGCGGCCGGTCCTTTTGTTGTATGTCATGGTTTGGCCGGCTACGGCAGCAGAGTTGACCGGCGACATCGGGCTGGAGGCGCGCGGATTCTTACACCCACCCATGCAATCTGTACAGCACGAGGCGGGATTATCACTGTATGCTGCGCCGGAGTTTTATACCGATTGGGACGACGGCAGGCAGCGCCTGGTGTTCGCACCCTTCGGCCGGCTGGACCAACACGATGACGAGCGCAGTCATATCGACCTGCGCGAATTTTACTGGCGCAAAAGTTTTGCCAGCGCGGAGCTGGCCGTCGGTCTGCGCAAGGTGTTCTGGGGCGTGACCGAATCACGCCATCTGGTTGACATCATCAATCAGACCGACTTCGTCGAGAACCTCGATACCGAGGACAAGCTGGGCCAGCCCATGGTCAGCCTGCGCCTGGTTCGTGACTGGGGTAACCTGGAATTTTTCCTGATGCCGTATTTTCGCGAACGCACCTTCGCCGGGCAGGAGGGGCGGCCGCGGGTGCGGTTCGTGGTGGACACGGACAACCCGGTATATGAGTCCGGCGCAGAAACTCGCCACGTCGACTGGGCATTGCGCTGGAGCCACTACATCGGTGATTTCGATATCGGCCTTGCACATTTTTCAGGCACGGCGCGTGATCCCCGCCTGGTGCCACAGTTCAGCAGCAGCGGCCCGCCGGTCCTTATCCCACACTACGACCAGCTCGATCAGACCAGCATCGACCTCCAGGCAACCAAGGGCGCCTGGCTATGGAAACTGGAACTCGCCACCGGTGAGCAGCTTAATAAGCGGTTCACCGCGGCCGTGGGCGGCATTGAATACACCCTTTACGGCATCTTTGACAGTGCCGTGGATCTCGGGCTTATCGGGGAGTATCAGTTCGACGATCGGGGCAGCAACGTGACGCCGTTTCAGGACGATATCGCGCTGGGGGGGCGTTTGGCTTTCAACGACACTCAAAGCAGTGAGCTCCTGCTGGTTACCGGCATCGACGTTGACACCAGGGGCCGGTTCACCACCATTGAAGGAAGCCGCCGTTTCGGTCAGAACTGGAAAGGCAGCATCGAAGTTCGCTTCATCAGCAATATCGCGGTCGGCGATCTGCTGGCGGACCTGCGCGATGACGATTACCTGGAACTCACTTTCGCCCGGTATTTCTGAGCGATGCGGCGCCGCCCCAATCAGCTCCCGCCCACTTCGCGCCGGAAAAACCCGGTCTGGATATTCTTGTCCGCTCCTTGCGAATGCAGCACCTGGTTGCGGCCGCGTTCTTTGGCCCGGTAAAGCGCTTCATCTGCGAGCTGCAGGAAACCCTCTTTGCTGCGCTCGCTTTCGCCGGGATCCAGGTGCGCCAGCCCGACGCTGACCGTTACCACTCCAGCAGCCTTGGACTTTGCATGGGGAATCCGCAAGGCCTCGACTTGCGCCCGCACCTGTTCGGCCGCTTCAATGGCATATTGTTCTATCGATCCTGACAGAAAAATCACAAACTCCTCACCGCCGTAGCGCCCGACAAAATCCAGGGGGCGCCGTCCTATCGGGCTCATTACCCTGGCAACCTGCTGCAGGCACTTGTCACCGGCCTGGTGACCATAAAGATCGTTGAAGTCCTTGAAGAAGTCGATGTCTATCATCATTACGGAGATTGGTTTCTTTTCTCTTTTTGCCACCCGCCATGCGATATCGAACTTCTCATCAAAGGACTCGCGATTTCTCAGACCGGTCAGGCCGTCGTGCCCGGCGCGGAAGTCCAGGGCGCCCTCGCGCAGGAAGTCCGTGCGCCTGGCGCGCTCCAGGGTATAAAGGCCCAGCAGACCAACAATGTTGCTGAAGGCCAGAAACACGCCGTTATAAGCCAGCTGCGCCATCGGTAATTCGGTAACCAGGGCACCCACAACAAAACCGCCGGCCAGCAGCAAGCCTGTGAACAGGGCCTGCCAGAACAGCAGACCCAGCAGGTAATACATGTAAAAGGTCACCACCAGAAATCCGGCAAATCGCGAGGACATGCCCTGATCGGCAGCGACGGCATCGAGGGCCAGGGTGGCAAAACCCAGAGTCAGGGCGACCAGCATCGAACCGACGGCCATCAGCCCGGGTCGCTGAGGCCGCAAGCTCAGAATCAACGCCAGCACAAGCGCCGGCGCCATCAGGGCACCGCCAAGGATGAATGACCAGCGTTGAAACTCCGGCGCCTGCAGCGTGTAGTCCAATGCCAGCTGAACGCCCACGAACAGCAAGCCAAAAACCAGGGAAACGCGCAGCAGGCCCGCTATCTTTTTCCCGTGGCGCTGGCGAAATACTTTTTCCAGTCGGTCCTGGAACCGCAAGGTCGCAAATCCGAGTTTCAGTTGACGCTCGAACGGTGACTCACCAGCCTGGCTGCCTTTTCTGTTCTCCAACGATGCTCCCGATGTCTACAAGCTAAAGCAGTTCAAGCGCCGGTGCCGGCGGACGGCCCGCCTCAGCCCTTCCGCCAGCGGCGAGTTTAGCATCCACCGCGACGGTTACTGTATGGCAAGGGGATGAGTTGCAGAATATTGCATGCTGGCGTTTCACAATTCACCCGGCTTGTTCTGCTTTTCGCCGAAGCGCTGGCGCGCAGCATGAATCCTGTCCACCAGCCCGTCCACCGCCTGGCGTGCAGGGCTGCCCGCATCGCCACTGCGATACTGATCCACCAGCCGAGCTTCAACCTGCGCCAGATAATCATCCAGCCCCCTGATATCGCCGCTGTCCTCCGCACCGGGACAGACTCTGTCGGCAGCGGCGAAAAGATTGATCCAGCGTTCGCTGCGCCGGCCCATGCGGACGACTTCATAAAACAGCCTGCCCTTATCGCCACCACGCTGCCATATGCTCAGCAGCGCGGCCCCAAATGAAACCGGAATCAGGATGGCATCCCGCAGCCCGTCGATAATCAGCTTGCCCTGCAGCACCAGCGCATCCCGGATGAGTGTTGCGGTATCAGGGGGCGAGAATTGATCGCCGCTCGTATTTGCGTCAAGTCGGTTCATGATGAAGCATCTATCCTGGGTGCGAGTAACTGCATTTTAGCGATACGAGCCGGTAGGCATAAAGTCCGGCGCTGGCTGTCCGGCCCGGCATTGTTTAATGTTGAGGCCCGTTTCAGGAGCAAGATGTTGCCCAAGTTCGTCAACAGTGCCGATTACAGTCATGCCACGCTGCCGAAGCTCGGCGTACTGCTCACCAACCTGGGTACCCCCGAAGCGCCAACCACCGGCGCGGTGCGGCATTATCTAAGGGAATTCCTGAGCGATCCGCGGGTAGTCGAAGTGCCAAGGGCTTTGTGGTGGTTCATCCTGCGCGGCGCAATCCTGCCCTTTCGGCCAGCCCGTTCCGCCGCTGCTTACCAAAAAATCTGGACCGCACAGGGCTCGCCGCTGCTGGTGCATGCCGAGGCACAGACCGCGGCCGTGCGAGAGCAACTGGAAAATGCGCTGCCCGGTCGCATCGAAGTTGCGTTGGGCATGCGTTATGGCAGGCCCTCGATTGCAAGCGCGTTGCACAAGCTCAAGGCAGCCGGCGTGCGTCGCCTCGTGGTGCTGCCGCTTTATCCGCAGTACTCGGCTTCCACTACTGCCTCTACATTCGACGCGATAAGCGCTGAACTCATGCGTTGGCGCTGGCTGCCCGAATTACGTTTTGTCAGTCACTACCATGACGAGCCTGCTTATATCGCTGCGCTCGCCGCGAGCGTCCGCGATTACTGGCAGCAACACGGGCGTGGCGAACGTCTGCTCGTGTCATTTCACGGCTTGCCGCAGAAATACCTCGATAAGGGCGATCCCTACCACTGCCAGTGCCACAAGACCGCGCGCCTGCTTGCCGAGGCATTGCAGCTGCCCGCGGCGCAATGCAAGGTCGCATTCCAGTCACGTGTTGGTCGCGAGCCATGGCTGAAGCCCTACACCGATGAGTTGTTGGCAGAGTGGGGGCGCGCTGGGGCAGGAACCGTAGACGTAATCTGTCCGGGCTTTTCTGCCGATTGCCTCGAGACGCTGGAAGAAATTGCCATGCAGAATGCCGAATTCTTTGTCCAGGCCGGCGGCAAGCAGCTGCGTTACATCCCTGCGCTCAACGAACGGCCGGATCACATCGAATTTCTTGTCGCCCTGATCATGCGCAACTTCACTGGCTGGCGCGAGGCGGCAACAGGCTATGACCCGGCGGCGGCCGCCAGTGAGGCCGATGCCAGCCAGGCGCGGGCGCGGGCCATGGGCGCGCAAGACTGACAGCGGATGCACTGCCGCTTCCTGGAACTGAGTCTGCTCAGCGAGAACGTACTCGCTTCGCTGGACTTTTACAGAGCACTGGGATTTGCAGAACTCGCGACGATAGATGCGCGCGAACATCCATATGCCGTGGTCAGCGACGGACGGGCCTGTATCGGCTTGCACAATAGGGAGTTCGCCTCGCCGTCGGTGAGTTTCGTCTTGCAGAATCTGGCCCGGACGCTCGCAGGCAGCGCGCCGGTTGGCTTGTCACCGGTCTATACGCGCTTCGGCGACGATGATTTTCACGAGGCCGGTTTCGTTGATCCGGAAGGTCATGCGGTCACATTTGTCGAGGCACGCACCTTTTCGCCGCCTGACCTTGGCGCCCACGACACCAGCCTGCTCGGCTACTTCGAGGGCCTCGCACTGCCAAGCCGTGACCCCGCTGCCGGCATCGAATGCTGGGAGAGACTGGGGTTCGTAGCTTTGGACGATCCTGACGAGGCGCCAAACGGAGTAACCCTCACCAGCGATGCGCTGAACCTGATTTTGCACCCGCAACTGCAACCGCGCGAGCCCGTGATGGTGTTCAGTGGTCCAGATATCGAGGCGCGCATTGCTATGCTCAAGCAGCGCAGTATCGATTTCGAACTGGAACTCCCGGGGGAGCAGGGCGTGTATCTGCGCACGCCGGAAGGCCTGCTGATCCGGCTGATGCCCGGCGATTAATTCCGCCAGACCTGATTTTTGATTTACGCCAGCGCGGCGCACAAACGGTTGATCAGCGAGCGCGCCTGGCCAAGATAAGCACTTCCGAACAGGTTTAAATGGTTCAATACATGGTAGAGCTTGTGCAGGTCCCGCCGCACGGCATATCCCGCGTCCAGGGGCCAGGCTTCATCGTAGGCCGCATAAAACTCACGCCCAAAGCCGCCAAACAGTTCAGTCATTGCGAGATCGGCTTCACGGTCGCCGTAATACACTGCGGGATCGAAAATAACCGGTGCACCCTGCTCATCCACCAGCCAGTTGCCACCCCACAGGTCACCATGCACAAGTGCGGGCGGTGGCGTGTAACCGCTATAAAAACTGTCAAGCCCATCGAGCAACCGGGCGCAATTCGAGTCTCTCAGGCTATAGCCCTGGCGCGCCGATAACTCCAGCTGAAAACCCAGGCGCTGCTCGCGCAGAAACCAGACCCAGTCGTCGCTCTGCGCATTCGGTTGCCTGGTGGCACCAATATAATTGTCACGGTGCCAGCCAAATTGTGCCGCCTCCTGTCGATGTTGTTGTGCCAGCTGCCTGCCGAGGGTCGCCGCGGCACCGCTGGCGCGCCCCTGACTGATCCACTCGATCACCAGAAATGCGTCACCATCGGCGACACCTTGTGCAAGTACCTGCGGCACACGCACAGCACCGGCCGCCGCCAGTGCCGCAAGTCCGTCAGCCTCGGCCGCGAGACGGTCCTCTTGCTCCGCATTCTCGAGCTTGACAAAGACCTGGCCGACTTCGGACTGCACGCAGAATGCGCTGCTTATGCAACCGCCGGACTGGGCACGTGCGGAATCTGCCTGCAGGACGAGCCCGCTGTGCCTGCCGATGGCCTTCCAGTTCGGTGCCATTATCAACTGGCAAAAGATGCAGCTATGCGCTCGGCCTGCTCCCGTGCCGTGCGGCCTATGCCATGCTCATCAAACAGGCCCGACAGCCGCTGCATATCGGGCGCCCGGCGAACAAGCTCCCGTTCCCGAAACCGTATGCCGACATCATCAGGAATGCGGGTCAGCTCACGAGCCAGGTAAACGGTATCGCGATGCTCGGCAAGTTTTGCGGCGATCCCTTTTGCACCGCGCATCTGGAGCCCAACAACGTCATCAAGATTCTCGTAAAGCTCATCCACGGACGCGAAATGCGTCAGCAGTATGGCAGCGGTTTTCTTGCCGATGCCCGGCACGCCCGGAATATTGTCGACCTTGTCGCCCGTCAGAGCGAGAAAATCGGCAATGCGTTCGGGACGCACACCGAAATTCTCCTCTATTTCTTCGTAGGCAAATCGCTTGTCGCCCGCATAGTCCCAATACACGTCACCCTTGCGCAATAGCTGCGCCAGGTCCTTGTCGCGGGTCACGATGACCGAATGTCTTCCTTTGCGGCGCATGAACGCCGCGAGGCTGCCAATGAGATCGTCTGCCTCGTAGCGCTCACTGGCGAACTGCGGCACGCCCATGGCCTGGGTCACTTCCCGGCAAGCCGCAAACTGACGCTTCAGTTCCTCCGGCGCGGGTTCCCGGTTTGCCTTGTAATCAGGAAATATTTCGTTGCGATAGGACGAGGTCAGGCTGATGTCGAAGGCCACGGCCATATGCTCGGGTCCCGCTTTTTCCAGCAGATCGCCGAGGAAGCGCGTGTACCCATACAGCGCGTTAACAGGGAAACCATGCGGTCCGGTCATCTTGTCAGGAATGGA
Organism: Gammaproteobacteria bacterium; assembly: GCA_041565075.1. Lineage (GTDB taxonomy): Bacteria > Pseudomonadota > Gammaproteobacteria > Steroidobacterales > JABDLF01 > JABDLF01. The sequence goes on along the minus strand of JBFGOQ010000011.1, from coordinate 7,417 downwards.
AAACCAGGCGCGAAAGATATAAACGCTCGCATCGACCAGATAAATCATGGTGCAACTCATGTGGCAAAAGACGGCAGACTTCGCTACTTTGTGACTTGCACCGAGACAATGCAAGCAAGGGGGCAAGGCAATGAAGTCTGTAGCAACGCTTGTTCTTATACTGGTTTCCATTTGTGCATCAGCCGACACTGAACTCAGCTTTGATGACGGCAGCACAGTACTGGTAAGGGACAGCAAAGTGCTGTTCGGTGACGCCGATACAAGCATTCTGTATCCCGGCAGTGGCAGTGCCATGACCGTCATTGACCACCCCAGGCAGCGCTACATGGTGATCGACGAAATGTTCGCAGACACGATGTCCAGCCAGATCACCGCGGCTATGGCGCAGTTGGAAGCGCAACTGGCGCAACTGCCACCGGAGCAGCGCGCCATGATGCAACAGATGATGAAGGACCGGCTGCCAGATCGCGACGCCAGGCAGCCGCAACGACAATTCCGGCGCACCGGGGGCGAGCAGAAGATCGCGGGGTTCACCTGCCAGGAAGGCGAGCTGACCCGGGACGGTCAGCCAGAGTTCAAAGTGTGCATCGCATCTGCCGGAGATATTGGCATGCCCGATGACGACTTCGAGGCTCTGAGCGCAGCGTTTAGGGCCATGTCTGGCATCGTCAAACGTTTTGCGCCCGGCAGCGAGAAAATATTTGACCTCGACCTGATCGGGGGCGTACCGGTAATCAGTACCGACGCCGACGGTGCTCAGAACAGTCGCCTGATCTCGGTCAGCTTCGAGGCTATCGATGCGGTGCGGCTCGAAGTACCCGAGGGTTACGCCCGGCAAGACCCGGCCACCGGCTTGTGAGCAGAGCCTAGAGTGCGGCGGAATTTTCCAGGCGGGCGCGCAGCGGGCTCCGGCGCGGGAAATGTGCGCACAGAAATTCCATCTGGTCAGCAAGCACGCGGCGGCCCTTGAGATAAATATATTCCGCGTAGGTTGGCGTGAACGGGACTGCCAGCAGCTGCATACCCGCCTGCTCCGGGGTACGTCCCGCCTTGTGATTGTTGCAGCGCCGGCAGGCCGTAATCACGTTTGTCCACGCATCACGCCCGCCCTGTGACAAGGGCGTCACATGGTCGCGGGACAGATCCGAAACTGGAAAATGATCGCCGCAATACATGCACAGGTAGCCGTCGCGCTTGAACAGGGTGCGGTTATTCATGGGCGGCGCGTAATCGTCGCGCACCTTGTCGAGGACGTGCGTGTTCCCGGAGGTGGCGATAATGGAGTTCACATCCATAATGCTCTGGCAGCCGGAGGCGGCGTTGATGCCACCATGCAGACGGTAAAGAATCGTACCGCAGGCATACACCACCTGGCCCATATGATAGAGCCGCACTGCGTCCCGGTAATCCACCCATTCGAGTGGCATTCCTGATACATCTGTCCTGAGGACCTGCTGACTCAGTGCCGCCAAGTGTCTTGCTCCCGGTTTCCGGCGCTTACTTTTAATCCAGAATATCACTCCATTGCAACTTGGGGTTAGACTACGGCCCGTTCGTAGCGGCCGGTAGTCAACATAATCAATCTGAGGACGCGCAAATGGCAGTGACTGTCGGGGTACTTTCCGAGGCCCATGAAACTGAATCACGCGTGGCGCTGGTGCCCGAAGTAGCGGCCAAGTTTTCGGCCCTGGGGCCACGCGTCCTGGTTCAGGCCGGCGCCGGCAGCGGTTTACGGATTCCCGATTCTGCCTATGCCGGATGCGAAATCGCAGACAGCGCAACGCGCGTTCTCAGCGAGGCTGATGTGCTGCTCAAGGTCAATGTCCCCACCATGGAAGAAGTGGCCGCCCTGCGACCAGGCGCTGTGGTCATCGGCTTCATGCAGGCGCATCGCAACCTCGACATTGTCCGTCAGCTCAGTAACCGCAAGATCACCAGTTTCGCTATGGAACTGGTGCCGCGTATTTCGCGCGCCCAGTCCATGGATGCCCTGTCCTCGCAGGCTGCCGTTGCCGGTTACAAAGCCGTGCTCATGGCCGCCAATTCCCTTGGCAAGTTTTTTCCGATGCTCACCACGGCGGCAGGAACCATCAGGCCTGCGCAGGTGCTGGTTATCGGCGCCGGCGTCGCCGGTTTACAGGCGATCGCCACGGCCCGCCGCCTTGGCGCCGTAGTCGAAGGTTATGACGTGCGCAGCGCGGCCCGCGAGCAGGTTCTTTCCCTGGGCGCCCGCTTCGTTGACACGGGGGTCACCGCGGAAGGCGAGGGCGGTTATGCGCGCGAGCTCACCGAGGAGGAGAAAAAACAGCAACAGGATGTGCTGGCGGCACGGGTCGCAGTGGCGGATGTGGTCATCACGACGGCAGCAGTCCCCGGGCGCGAGGCGCCCCGCATCATCAGCGCCGATATGGTGGCCGCGATGAAGCCCGGTTCGGTGATTCTCGACATGGCGGCGGAGGGCGGTGGTAATTGCGAGCTCACGCGTGCCGGTGAAACGGTAGCAAGCAACGGCGTACTCATCGAGGGTCCGATCAATCTTCCCGCCCATGTTGGCTGGCATGCAAGCGACATGTATGCGCGCAACCTGCTCAATTTCCTGAAGCCCGCCATCGCCGAAGGCAAACTTGCAATTGACTGGGAAGACGAAGTCTTTGCAGAGAGTGCACTGACTCACGACGGCGAGGTGCGCCACGCACCAACCCGGGAACTGCTGCAGGGTGCTGGCTGAGGGAGAGCAGAATGATCACAGGTTTTATCGCGCTATATATCTTCATGCTTGCTGCCTTCACAGGCTACGAGATTATCGCCAGGGTGCCGGTCATCCTGCATACGCCGCTGATGTCTGGTTCCAACTTCATACACGGCATTGTGCTGGTCGGTGCCATGGTAGCGCTCGGGGATGCTGACTCTACCCTTGAGAAAGTCATTGGCTTCACCGGCGTGGTGCTGGCGTCCGGCAATGCTGTGGGTGGTTACGTGGTCACCGAACGCATGCTGGAAATGTTCAAGAGCAGCGAACGTAAGTCCGCCGGTGAGGGAGACGCGTGATGGATTTTCTGTCTCCCGAAATTCGCGACATGGCCGTTCAGACCAGTTACTTCGTAGCTGCTTTCCTGTTCATTATCGGACTCAAGCGCATGAGTTCGCCGGTCACCGCACGCGGTGGCATCGTCTGGGCCGGCGTCGGCATGGTCCTTGCAACGGTAATTACATTTGCCACGCCGCACATGGGCAATTACCTCCTCATGACGGCCGGTATCGCGGTCGGTGGCATCCTGGCCTGGGTGTCGGGCAAGCGGGTTGCGATGACCGACATGCCGCAGATGATCGCCCTTTACAACGGTATGGGCGGCGGCGCGGCAGCTGCCATCGCAGCCATAGAACTGCTCAAGGACGTCGATCACGGGCTGACCATTACCACGCTCGCCGTTGCGGGTGCCTTGATCGGCTCGGTGTCATTCAGCGGGAGCCTCGTGGCCTTTGCCAAGCTGCAGGGACTGATTCGCCGCTCCATGCGTTTTCCCGGCCAGCAGCTGGTAAACCTGGTCCTGTTCGCAGTATCGGTAGTGCTCGGCCTCATGCTGATCGCCGGTTACGGTCACGGCCAGCAATTTATACTTGTGTTCTTTCTGATGGCGCTGATCATTGGCGTGATGATGACCTTGCCGATCGGCGGCGCCGACATGCCGGTGGTGATCTCTCTGTACAACGCCCTGACCGGGCTCGCGGTGGCATTCGAAGGCTTTGTCCTCAATAACGCCGCGATGATCATCGCCGGTACCGTAGTCGGGGCCGCGGGTACGCTGCTTACCCAACTCATGGCCAAAGCGATGAATCGCTCACTGGCCAACGTCCTGTTCAGCGGCTTCGGCGAGACTGTTGCAGCCGGCGGTGAAGTATCCGGCAGCATGAAACCCATAGAAGCGAGCGACGTGGGCGTAATGATGGCGTTCGCCAACAAGGTCATCGTGATACCGGGTTACGGCATGGCGGTCGCGCAGGCCCAGCACAAAGTATGGGAAATGGCCCAGTTGCTGGAGGAGCGCGGCGTGCGAGTCAAGTTTGCCATCCATCCTGTTGCAGGCCGTATGCCCGGGCACATGAATGTCCTGCTCGCCGAGGCCGGCGTGCCTTATGACAAGATTTTCGACCTGGACGAGATCAACGAAGAGTTTTCCAGCACCGATGTGGCGCTCATTATCGGCGCCAACGACGTGGTCAACCCCGTGGCGCGCAGTGATCCGTCGAGTCCGATTTACGGTATGCCGATCCTGAATGCTGACAAGGCAAGAAATGCCATTGTCATCAAGCGCGGGCAGGGCGCCGGTTTTTCCGGCATTGAGAACGCGCTGTTTTTTCTTGATCGGACCCGCATGCTTTACGGTGATGGCCAGGCTGCCGTCAGCGAGCTGATACAGTCGATCAAGACTATTTAGATTCCGGCTTCAGCCGCCAATCGCACCCAGCGGGCCCTTGCGATCGATGCGTAAGCGGTCACGCATCAACCGGCGGCGTTGATCCGGTGTCAGCTTTCGCATCCTGTCACGAACATGCTGGCGCTGTTCCGGTGTCATGTCGCGCCACCGTCGGCGCAAATCGCGCTGCACGTCAGGTTCCAGGCGTTTGAACCGCCGGTAATTGCGCATCAGGCGACGTTGCTCGTCCGCCGGTAGTTCACGGAAGCGTTCGTAATTCATACGCAAGCGCTCGCGCTCTGTATCATCGAGTCCCTGCCAGCGCTCAAAACGTTGCCGGGCCTGTTTGCGCTCACTTCGACTCATGGATAACCAGCGTTCGCTGCCGCGCACCAGTTTTGCCTGGCGCGCCGCCGGCAATTCATTCCAGCGAGCCTCGTGACGCGAAAGTATTTCTTGCTGCGGCTTGCTCAGCGAAGACCAGGGGATAGGCTGCTCTTGTGCCTGCGCCGGCAAGGTTGCCCACGCCAGTACCAGAATTAGCAACAGTCTGCTCATTTTAACCTTCATCGTTTTCTTCCCCGTCCGGCTCTGCCTTTATGCGCGCTTCGCCCTCGGCGGAATCGGCATTGGCGTCCAGCTCTGCCAGCGACATGGGGTCTACCCACTCGCCGTCTGCATCTTCGAACCCTCCCAAAAACTCCAGGAAGGCATCCTCAGGCAGGTCGTTTTCATGCTCGGCGCCGAAAGCCGGCGCTCCAGCAACCCAACCGGCCACCGCCAGCCCCTGCAACATCCAGGCGCGTTTCACGTTTAGCCAACCTCCGGCTGTATTTCGACCCACGCATAGAAATCCAGATCTTCGTACAACTCGAAATCACCTTCGCTGAGAATGATCTCGATATCCTCTGCAGGCGCATATCCCGGCATCTCGGGCGACAGACCGCCCTGGCGCAGCAACAGCGCCACCATCACCCCAGCGGCGACGGTGCCGCCGGCGGTCATCCAGCTGCCAGGCCGCGCCATCAACGACCAGCCCGGTTTCTCCAGACCGGCGAGCGCGGCTTGTCGTGCCTGATTGAGCTTCGAAAGCGTGCGTGCGTCCAATGCCGTGCCACCACTCTCCATGCGCTTGCGCAGGCGCGCTTCGAAATCTTTCTGTTGTTCAGTCTGAGACATCCCAATGCTCTCCGAGCTCATCGCGCAGTTTATGCACTGCGCGCGAGTAATGTGTTTTTACGCTGCCCTGTGTGCACCCCATGGCCTTGGCCGTTTCCTCAACGGACAGGGACTCGATGGTACGCAACAGGAAAGCCTCTTTTTGCCGTGCCGGCAATCCGTTGACCGCTCGCTCCAGTTCGATCATTGCGCCATCAAGCGCCAACTGCTTTCCCGGGTCCGGCGCATCGTGGTCCGGCGCCTGCTGCATCGGATCAACCTCTGTCTCGTCGTCGCGAAAGCTACCGGGCAGAAACCCCATCACCTTAGCGCGGACAGTGCGCTTGCGTTGCAGATCACGAACGCGGTTTTGCAGGATCCTGAAAAACAACGGCTTCCATTCATCCGGCGGCCGCTTCGCATAGCGGGTCACCAGTTTGATCATGGCGTCCTGTACCACGTCGAGTGCCTCGTCAGCATCGCCCAGGTGATACCGGGCGATGCGAAAGGCACTTTGCTCGACGCTGGCCAGGAAGCGGTCCATGTCCCGGGCTAAATCCAGAGCGGGCTCCTCAAGGCCAGGAATTGACCGGCCACACGTGTGGCCGGCGCGCCAGTCGAGAAGGAGCGCTTCAGCGGGCACCGACCACTCCTTCGCGGGGCTCATCATGCCAGCTTGCCCCGCACCAATACAGGTGTCGCAAGCTTGCGGGCGCAGGCCACAAGCCTCGCGCCCGCACTCCAGATTTCCGGCGCTGCCGATTACTCATATACGGCTCTCCATCGAGCATTCTCCTAGGCATAAAACGCTTCGGCATGGCCCGCGTTGACAGCGCTTGCCGGACTTGGCTGCCAGCGGCTGCATTGCGTCTTATTCACAAACCGACCAAAATCAGTATGGTTGATCAGTTCAGCAAAAGTAGTACTTTAGACAAGAATTATAACTATTTGAAAAATATATAATAAACTCTTTTTGATTGAAAAATGCGCAAAAAACGCGCAATTTTTTTGGTCGCCTGAAAAATGACCTGCAAAGAAGCTCTCCACAGACTTATCCACAGGTTTTGTTGAAAACTTTCGGCGCGCGACAGCAAGCCCGGCGGGTGGCAGAATGGCCCGCCATGACCGGCCCCATAATCCTGAAGGTCGCGGTCCCCGTACCCCTGCCCGGGTTGTTCGATTACCTGCCTCCAAAAGGGGTTTCCGACCAACGCTTGCAGCCCGGATGCCGCCTGCATGTGCCGTTTGGCCGCAAACGTTTGGTAGGCGTCCTCGTCTCCAGGGCGGAGCATAGCCACCTTTCCCGGGGCCGGCTAAAGTCGGCCGAGGCGCTGCTGGACGATGCCCCGGTTCTGCAAGAGACCGTGCTGGAGTTGCTGCTCTGGGCAGCGGATTACTATCAGCATCCTGTTGGCGAGGTTATCGGCGCGGCGTTGCCGCACCTGCTGCGTGCGGGTCGCGGCGCCCGCGAGCGGATTGAGCGTATTTTTGTAACCGAACAAGGACGCGCCCAAGACCTGCCGGCGCTGCAGCGCCGCGCACCGCGACAGGCGGCGATGCTCGAAAGACTGCTGGCAGCGAGCGACGGGCTTACCCGTGATGCCCTCTCCCGGTGTGAGGGCGACTGGCGCGGTGCATGGCGCAGCCTGACCGCAAAGGGCCTGTGTGAGGGCCGGGAGGTTAAACCGGCGGTCGCCGTGAGCCGACCCCCTCCCGAATCGGCCGGCCCGCGTCTGACCGTCGCCCAGGAGCAGGCCGTAGACGAGATTTCTGCCGGGCTCGGGCGCTTCTGTGCATTCCTGCTCGACGGAGTAACGGGCAGCGGCAAAACCGAAGTCTATATG
>JBFGOQ010000010.1:0-52983 GCA_041565075.1 Gammaproteobacteria bacterium | reverse complement strand
TTCTTGCTGGAGGCCGGCAAGCAGTACCGGGTGCGCTGCCAGTTTGGAACCAGCACTGATACCGGTGACGCCGAGGGCAAGGTAACCGGCGAAGACGCCAACGGCCTGGTTGAACAGGGACGGCTGGCATCCGTTTTGCGGGAGTTTGTCGGTGAAATCCAGCAGGTTCCCCCCATGTATTCGGCAGTTCGCCACAAGGGCGAGCGCCTGTACAAGCTGGCGCGTGCAGGCATAGAGGTCGAGCGTGAGCCACGCCCGGTCAGGATTTACGCTCTGCAACTGCTGGCGCTCGATGGCGTATCCGCAGAACTGGACGTCAGGTGCTCAAAGGGTACTTACGTGCGGACGCTGGTGGAAGACATCGCAGCAGCGTTGGGGACTCTTGGACACGTGGTTGCACTGCGACGCACGGCGGTGGGTCCGTACCGGGAAGATGACATGCTCAGCATGGAGACGCTCAATGACGTTGCTGCTGAAGGCGGTCTGGAGGCACTGGATGAGTTGCTGAAGAGCATCGACAGTGCCGTGGTCGACCGCCCCGGCCTGCGATTGAACAAGGACTGCGCGTTCTACATCAGCCGCGGGCAGCCGGTGAGCGTGCCGCAGGCGCCCGCCGAGGGAGAAGTTCGGCTGTATGGGGATAATTCAGGGTTTCTTGGCGTGGGCGAAATCCTCGAAGATGGACGAGTGGCTCCCCGCCGGATTTTTTCGGCTTGAGGAAGATTTGAAAGTGCCGCGCGGCTTGTTTGCGAAGTCGGTGGGTAGATATAATTACTTGTTTATTCTCGGATTCGAGATATCAGGATCAGGAGCAGGAAATGTCTTTGTCAGCTGACCAAAAGAAAAAGGTCATAGAGGATTACCGGACCGGTGCCGAAGATACCGGTTCACCCGAAGTTCAGGTCGCATTGTTGTCGACCCGAATCAACGAGCTGTCGGCGCATTTTGCCGACCACAAGAAAGATCACCATTCCCGAAAAGGGCTACTGAAGATGGTCAATCAACGCCGCAAGTTGCTTGACTATCTGAAAAACAAGGACCTGAAGCGCTACCAGGATCTGATCAAACGTCTCGGTCTGCGTCGCTAAGTAAGTAGCCTGGGTGAAATCCATTTGTAAGAAACAGAAAGCAGGAATAAAGCAGTGTCAGTTGTAACAAAAAAGTTTAGATACGGGGACCATGAGGTCAAGATTTCCACAGGTGCGATCGCCCGACAGGCCGATGGTGCTGTAATTGTGGATGTGGCGGATACCGTGGTACTGGTCACGGCAGTGGGCCGCAAAGAAGCGGATCCGGGACGTGATTTTTTCCCGCTGACTGTTAATTACCAGGAGAAAACCTATGCCGCCGGGCGTATACCGGGTGGTTTTTTCAAACGCGAGGGACGGCCAAGCGAGAAAGAAACCTTGACTTGCAGGCTTATAGATCGCCCCATTCGCCCGCTATTCCCGAAGGGGTTCAAGAACGAAGTACAGATCATTGCGACAGTAATATCGCTAAACCCCGAGGTTGATCCTGATATTCCGTCAATTATCGGTGCGTCGGCTGCGCTCGCAATTTCGGGAATGCCCTTCCAGGGTCCGATTGCAGGTGCTCGCGTCGGGTATGCGGAGGGTGGCTATATTCTGAACCCAACCCGCACACAGCTCGAGACTTCAAGCCTTGACCTGGTGGTGGCCGGTACCGCGGACGCCGTGTTGATGGTGGAGTCCCAGGCAAATTGTCTGCCGGAAGACGTCATGCTTGGCGCAGTCATGTTCGGGCATGAGCAGCTGCAGGCAGCAATCTCGGCCATCAGCGAACTGGCCGCAGAAGTGGGTAAGCCGGCCTGGGACTGGACGGCACCCGAGCCCGATCCGCAAATGGTCGAAGCGATTGCCGATGCGGCATCAGCGGGACTGACCGAGGCCTACCAGATTACCGAAAAAATGGCGCGCCAGGACCGCGTTAACGAAGTCAAATCTGCCACTGTGGAGGCGCTGGCTGGTGGCGACGAGCCGCGTTGGGGTGCTGAGGAAGTGAAGGTCGCGTTGAAGAAACTGGAAAGCGGCATCGTGCGCGGCCGGGTGTTGGATGGACAGCCACGCATTGACGGGCGCGATACCCGCACAGTTCGGCCGATCGAAGTGCAGGCCGGCGTGCTGCCGCGCACCCATGGATCAGCAGTGTTCACACGAGGTGAAACCCAGGCGATTGTTGCGGTAACGCTCGGCACCGGACGCGATGCACAACTAATCGATGCCCTGGATGGTGAATATCGCGAACATTTCATGCTGCACTACAATTTCCCGCCATATTGCGTTGGAGAAACGGGTTTTATGTCGGGACCCAAACGCAGGGAGATCGGTCACGGCAAGCTGGCCAAGCGTGGCATACAGGCAGTCATGCCGACACCCGAAGAATTCCCTTACGTAATTCGCGTTGTTTCTGAAATCACCGAGTCCAATGGGTCCAGCTCCATGGCCAGCGTATGCGGCACCAGCTTGTCACTCATGGACGCTGGCGTGCCCATCAAGGCCCCGGTCGCAGGTATTGCCATGGGCCTGGTCAAAGAACAGGATCGCTATCAGGTGCTGACGGATATTCTCGGTGACGAGGATCATCTGGGTGACATGGATTTCAAGGTGGCAGGCACCGAGCAGGGCATCACTGCCTTGCAAATGGACATCAAGATTAAAGGCATTACAAGGGAAATCATGTCGGATGCGCTGTCGCAGGCACGCGAGGCGCGCTTGCATATCCTGGAGCGCATGAGCGATGCGCTCAATGCACCTCGCCCGGAAATGTCCCCCTATGCACCGCGCATTATTACCATGAAGATTGATCCGGAAAAAATCCGCGACGTTATCGGTAAGGGTGGTGCGGTCATACGCTCCATTACCGAAGAGACGGGTGCGACGATCGACATCGAAAACGACGGCACGGTGCGCATTGCTTCTGTAGATGGCGATTCCGGTCGGGAAGCGCAACGCCGGGTCGAGCTGATTACAGCCGAAGTCGAGGTCGGGCACATTTACGAGGGCCGCGTTGCACGGCTTATGGATTTCGGCGCCTTCGTCACAATCCTGCCTGGTAAGGATGGGTTGGTGCATATCTCGCAGATTTCCGAGGAGCGGGTCGAGAACGTCTCGGACAAGCTGAAGGAAGGCGACCTGATCAAAGTCAAGGTTCTGGAAGTGGATCGCCAGGGCCGCATTCGACTGAGCATGCGAGGCATGGACGCAGCCTGATTAGGAACGCAGTCGCAAGGCAAAAAAAAGGACCTGAATGGGTCCTTTTTTAATTCGGCGGCCAATCTATTTTGCGCGTTTGCGCTCCGGGCGCTCTGACTCGCGCGGTCGCTGACGAGTCAGCGTCTTGAAGATGTCCTCTTGCACTGATTTCCATCGCGCATAATTTTTTTGTGCCATTTCGCTTACCGCGCCGACCGGATCAATGCCGACAACATCGCGCACCCTTTCTCGCACCTGCTGTTGCTGACTGACGAATAGTTTCAGGCTCTGCTCTAAATAGCTGGAAACAAAATCGGGCATCATGTTGCCGTACGAACGTATGACCTGGGACAGAAAATCCCGGCTCATGACCGGTTCGCCCTTTTGCTCCTGGTCGGTGATGACCTGCAGCAAAATGCTGCGGGTTATATCTCTCTGGGACTTCTTGTCGATAACAACAAAGTCGACCTTATCGAGGACCAGGCGCCTTATCTCAGCCAGCGTGATATAGCGGCTTTCCTCCGTGTCGTAGAGGCGGCGGTTCGGGTATTTCTTGATAATTCTGGTGGTTTTTTCGCTCATCAGACGCACTCCGAATGTCCCAGGGTGGTTGCCTGACCCATCCTGGCCCCGCGAGGAATTTGCCCCACGGCTTCAGCTTCGCCCATGAGCAGAGTATAACTGAATCGCGGGATTTTTGTTGCACTGCATTCAAAGCCTTGCTGCAGCCGGCGCAGCAATTTCCCGCAGGCCAATCAGCGGCGACGGATCCCAGTTTGCAATGGCCAATGACCAGAATTCCCTTACTGTCGTCACCGCTCCCGTATCAAGCGGCTTTTGCCTGAGCAGATGATGCGCCCTGTAAAGATTGGCAAGCGCCTGGCTGTCGTCGAGAGGCTCAGCGCCATTTTGCTTGGAGAGTTTTTTCCGGTCGCGACCCATTATCAGGGGCAGGTGCATGTACTCAGGCTGCGCAAGACCGAGCGCTTGTTGTAAGCGGATCTGGCGCGCTGTCGAGCGCAGAAGATCACACCCACGCACTACAGCATTAATGCCTTGCTCGGCATCATCCACCACCACCGCGAGTTGGTATGCAATGAGACCGTCACGGCGCCTGACGACGAAGTCACCGGTCTCGCGACGGACGTCTTCGCAGATCTTGCCTTGCAGCGCATCCCGGAAACACAGGATGCCGGGTGCGGGGGCAAAGCGCAGGGCGCGACCGGGCGCATCTGCCAGGCCAGCCTGTCTGCAGGTGCCCGGGTAAATTGGACCCTCCTTGCCTGCTTTGCCGGCCTTGAACAGGTCCCGGCGACTACAGCGGCAGGCAAACAGGAATTGCTGCCGGGCAAGGACATCGAGCGCGGCCAGATAAGACTCACCGCGCTCGCTTTGATAAACGACCTTGCCGTCCCACTCAAACCCATGGGCTTCAAGACCGGCTAAAATAGCCGTGGTCGCACCGGGCACCTCGCGAGGTGGATCGAGGTCCTCGACCCGCACGAGCCATTGCCCTCCGCTATGACGGGCCTGCAGGTAACTGCCCATGGCCGCCAGCAGGGAGCCCATATGCAAGGGCCCGGTCGGCGAGGGTGCGAATCGACCGCGGTGTAAGGGTCTGGAATGCTCGACGGTCATGCCTGCCCGTCGACGCAGGAATCAACGATCGTCGCGGTACTGCTTCTCGGCAAGTTCGCGGCGCTCCTGCGCCTCCAGGCACAAGGTAGCCACTGGCCGGGCCTCAAGACGTTGCAGACCAATTTCTTCGCCGGTTTCCTCGCAGTAGCCATAGGAACCGTCCTTGATGCGCTGCAAAGCGGAGTCGATCTTGCGCAGCAACTTCCGCTCCCGGTCACGCGTACGCAGTTCAAGACTGAACTCCGATTCCTGGGTAGCACGATCATTGGGATCCGGAAAATTGGCGGCCTCATCCTTCATATGGTGCACAGTCCGGTCCACTTCTTCCATGAGCTCGCGTTTCCAGGAAATCAGCTTGTCCCTGAAGTGCCCCAGCTGGGCATCGTTCATATAACTTTCGCCACGTCGCCGGGAGTAGGGCTTAAAGTCGGTGCTGGGCCCTGAAAGCAAGCCCCCACGCCGCCGTGCCGACTTGCGGCGCACCACCTTCGCTCTGCCCACCCCGGTCTTTCTGGCGGCTTTCTTACCCGCAGCTTTGCTGGCTGCCGCTTTCTTGGGCGCGGGCTTCTTCCTGGCCGATTTCTTTTTGCCGGTGGCTTTGCTCACGCGTTTCTTGCCGGCTGCCTTCTTCTTTGCAGTGGTCTTTTTCTTTGCGGTGGGCTTCTTCTTGGCAGCCGCCTTTTTCCTTACAGCGGCCTTTTTTCTGCCCGGCTTCTTCTTGGCCGCCGCCTTTTTCTTTACAGCGGCCTTTTTTCTGCCCGGCTTCTTCTTGACCGCCGCCTTTTTCTTTACAGCCGCCTTTTTCTTTGCCGTCTTCTTGCCAGCTGCTTTTTTTCTGGCGGGACTGGCCTTGCGGCGCGTCGCACGGGTCTTTTTCCTGGTCACTTTTTTCTTGCGTGTGCTAGCCGCCTTCTTCCTGGTAGCCGATTTCTTTTTCGCTGCCATTGTCAGAGCATGCCTCCTGAAATCATGGTTGCCGGGCGGGCATGGATTCAACCCCTGCCTGCGGGAAAACCCTGCTGCCGTTGCTCATCCTGCCATGGACAAGCCGGCGGCTGGCTGCCGGCAAATCCGAGCATGATACAGGCATTTTCCCCGGGGGCAAGCGCTGTTGCAGGTCTGCAGGAGGTCGCCGGGCTCAGGGCAAGCTGACCGGCGCATCGGGCGCCCATCCGCTCTGACGATGTTCGGCAATGACGCTTGTATAGATTCCGCCACGCACGTTGAAATCGGCCTTGATGCGCATGAATCTTGGCTGCAGCGCCTGGGTCAGATCAGTGAGTATCTGGTTGGTCATGGCCTCGTGAAACGCCCCGACATCACGGAATGACCACATGTACATTTTCAGGGACTTGAGCTCGACACACAGCCGTTCGGGAATGTACTCGATGTCGATCGTGGCGAAGTCCGGCTGGCCGGTCTTCGGACATACGCAGGTGAACTCCGGGACCCTTATGCGGATGGTATAATTTCGCCCCGGTTCCGGGTTTTCAAACGTCTCGAGTTGCCTGCTGGGTACGCTGGGCATGAGGCTATGGTCTCCGTGCTGGCGGCATCGTTATTAGAGGCGGAATACTTTACACTACGCCACAAATACCGACCATCCCGGAGCAGTTTCGGGGAGGATCAAGCGCAAGGAATCAGATGCGTCTTTCAAGAATCAAGCTGGCCGGATTCAAATCCTTCGTCGACCCGACGACCATGCACTTTCCAAGCAACCTGCTCGGCGTCGTCGGGCCCAATGGCTGTGGGAAATCCAATGTCATCGACGCGGTCCGCTGGGTGCTGGGTGAGTCCTCCGCCAAGCACCTTCGCGGTGACTCCATGGCAGACGTCATTTTCAACGGCTCCAGTGCGCGCAAACCGGTCGGAACTGCTTCGATCGAACTGGTCTTTGATAATTCCGACGGAGCAATTAGCGGGCAGTTCGCGAATTACAACGAGGTCGCGATCAAGCGCGTGGTTTCGCGCGACGGCCTTTCCAGCTATTACTTGAATAATACGAAGTGCAGGCGCAAGGACATCAGGCATATTTTTCTTGGCACCGGACTGGGCCCGAGAAGTTACGCCATTATCGAGCAAGGCATGATCTCGCGTCTGATCGAGGCCAAGCCCGAGGAGATGCGGTTCTACATCGAGGAAGCGGCCGGCGTTTCCAAGTTCAAGGATCGGCGCCACGAGACCGAGAATCGCATGCGGCACACGCGCGACAACCTTGATCGGCTCAATGATCTGCGCGAGGAAGTAGAAAAACACCTGCGACATCTCAATCGACAGGCAGCTGCTGCACGTCGCTACAAGAAACTCAAGGCGGCAGAGCGCAAGCAGTCTGCCGAGTTGCTGGCGCTCAAGCTGCGGGAACTCGAAGACAAGTCCAAGGCGGAAGAGCGCCTGGTGCGCGAGCGCGAGACGGAACTGGAGGCTGCCATTGCGAAACAGCGTGCGGCTGAGACGCGGATCGAAAAGGCTCGCGAGGATCATAGCGCGAAGAACGAGGCCTTCAATGCGGTGCAGGCGAGCTACTACAAGGAAGGCGCTGAAATCGCGCGCCTTGAGCAGGCCATTCAGCATGGCCGGGAGTTGCGCCAGCGACAAGAGGGCGACCGCGAGGAGGCAAGTTCAGGGCTGCAGGAAATAGTCGGCCACATTGAGCGCGACGAGGCCGAACTTGCGAATCTGGCCCGCAGCCTTGAGGAAATGCTGCCGCGGCTGGAGACGGCTCGTCGGACCGAGCACGAGTCCAGCGAAAACTTAAAGCAGGCTGAACAGGCGATGCAGCATTGGCGAGAGGGATGGGAAGCATTCAACGCCCGGGCGGGCGAAGCGCAACAAGTTACCCATGTCGAACAAGCGCGCATCGAGCGCCTGGAGAGTGAATTGCAGCGCGTGGAATTGCGCCGCCGCCGCGTGCAACAGGAACTCGAGTCACTGAGCATCGAAAAGCTGACACAAGAAATCGAGCCGCTGGTCGTGCAGCAGGCCGGGGAGTCCGAAGCGCTGGCGCAAAATGAAGCGCATTTGGCCCGCTGCCTGGATGAAATTGGCATTGCCCGCAGCAGGGAACAGGCCTTGAGCGAGGAGCTTGATGAGCATAGGCGCGAAATGCAGGAACTCGCCGGCAAGCTGGCGTCGCTTGAAGCCCTGCAGCGAGCAAGCAGCGGACGTGCCAGTCAGGTGACCAACGACTGGTTGCAGGCGCGAGGTCTGGCGCAGCGACCACGCCTGGTAGAAACCTTGGAAGTCGACCGCCAATGGCGGGTCGCCGTGGAGACTGTCCTCGGTCAGACTCTCGATGCCGTCTGTGTTGAAGGTGTAGAAGCCTATGCCCGTGCGTTGGGCGAATTGGGCGACAGCACGCTCACTTTGCTTGCCGATGAGCGTGCCGGGCCGCTGACCAGCGATCGCCTGGATCAATTTGTGCGCGGGCCCAGGGCGGTACTGGAACGTCTGGCAGCCGTGCAGGTGGCCGCCAGCCTTGACAAGGCCCTGACGCTTCGCAATGGGCTGGCACAGGGTGAATCGGTCATTACACCGGACGGCACCTGGATCGGTCGGGACTGGATCACCATCGATCGTGGCGCAGAAAAACAGGATGGTGCCCTGCGGCGCGAGGACGAAATACGCCAGATCAAGGCGCAGATTCGCGAGCTTCGCGATCTGCTGGACCAGAAAGAGCAGGAACTTGAGCAGACGCGGACCGGCGTAGCCCAGCTGGAAAGCCGCAGGGAAACCCGGCAACGCGAGGTCAACCAGTGCCACCAGCAGCGCGCCGACCTGACCGCCAGTCTCGATGCCCGTCGGTCACTCTTGCAACAACAGGAATCACGGCGTCTGGAGCTCGATGACGAGGCGGTTGAAGCACAAGGTTTTGTTGGGGAAACGGAAAAACAACTGGACGCTGCGCGCCGGCGCCTGGCGGCTGCGACTGCACAACTGAATGAGCTGGAGGGCGAACGGCGGCGGCTGGAAAGTCAACGCGACGAACTTGGGGCCAGGCTGGATAAGGTGCGTGATCGTGCTATCGCGGACCGCAGTTCAGCCCAGGAGCTCGCGCTGCAGGTTGAATCGCGACGCTCTACCCACGCATCGATGCTGGCAGGGCTCGAACGCATGCGTAATCAGCTCATCAACCTGCAGACCCGGGTAGCAGACCTCGAAGTCCAGCTCAGTGAGGGCGAACTGCCGCTTGAGAAAAACCAGCGCCTGTTAAGCGAGCGGTTGGAAAGCAGCGTGCAGGTCAAGGAAGCCCTGGCCGCAGCCCGTGCGCAAGTGGAAGAGATCGACGAGCAGCTGCGACACCTCGACCAGGAACGGTTGAAGACAGTGCAGGAGGTACAGGATATCCGCGCAAGTCTGGACGAAGTTCGTCTGACCGCCCGCGAAGTCAAAGTCCGCCGCGAGACCCTGCTCGAACAATTCGAAACCACCGGCTTCGACCTCGAGACAATTGTCGCAGAATTGGATGAGGGCGCCACGATTGAAGCTTGGTCAGAACAGCTTGAGACGCTTACCGCCAAGCTCTCCCGTCTGGGTCCGATCAATCTCGCAGCGATTGATGAGTTCAAGGAGGAGTCAGAGCGCAAGGAGTACCTGGACGCACAACACGCTGACCTTACTGAAGCGCTCACAACTTTGCAGAATGCTATTCGCAGGATCGATCGCGAAACCAAGGCCCGGTTCAAGGATACTTTTGAGAAGGTCAATCTTGGTTTCAAGGAATTGTTCCCGCGGCTCTTTGGTGGTGGTCGTGCTTATCTGGATCTCATGGGCGATGACTTGCTGAGTGCAGGCATCACGGTCATGGCGCGCCCGCCTGGCAAGCGCAACAGCACCATTCATCTGTTATCGGGCGGTGAAAAAGCGCTGACGGCAGTGGCCCTGGTGTTTGCAATTTTTCAACTGAACCCTTCACCGTTTTGTATGCTGGACGAAGTGGACGCGCCCCTGGATGACGTCAATGTGCAACGCTACTGCGATATCGTGCGCGAGATGTCAAAAGAGGTTCAGTTTATATTGATCACCCACAACAAGATCACCATGGAACTCGCCGATCAGTTGGTCGGAATAACGATGGCGGAGCCAGGGGTATCGCGCCTGGTAGCGGTCGATGTTGATGAAGCGGTGCAAATGGCGGCAGTTTGATCCGGCAGGTCCGGACGCGGCTGGGTCAGTGACATGTCGGAATTAAGATGGATTTTGCTTGCTATCGGGGCCGTCGTTATCGGGGGCATATACGTGCTCTGGGGGCGCGACTTCAAGTTTGGTCGGGGCCGCGGCCAGGCCGGCGCGGATCTTGAGCAAAGGCGCGAACCCAGCTTGTCGGGCGATGGCTCGGTAGAGTCATTCAGCCGGCTGATCAGTTCCGACCAACCCGATCTCCCTGCTACTGACCAGAATGCAGCTGGCGGGCCGGACAGTGCGGAGCCGGGCCGGCCTGACAAGCAAGATGATCAGAAGCCGCAAAAGATCGTGGTCCTGCACGTCGCAGCCAGGGGCAGCCAGCGCTTTGGCGGTGAAGAGATCTTCGCGGCCTTGCAGGCTGAGCAACTACAGCTCGGCAAATTCAATATTTTTCACCGCCTGGTCGGCGAATCCTCCGAATCTCTGTTCAGCGTTGCAAATATGGTGGAGCCTGGCTCATTTGATCCCAAGCGGCTGGATGAAATCTCAACCCCCGGAGTGAGCTTGTTTCTGGTGTTGCCGGGGATAAGCGACGGTGCCGAAGCGTTCTCTGACATGCTCATTACGGCGCGCGATCTCGCCCAGCGCCTTGGTGCTGACGTCCTCGACGAGCACGGCAGCTCGCTGAGCAATCAGACCGCCGGGCATATTCGCGAGGAAATACTGGCGTTCCAGTTGCGCCTGCGGGCGCTGGACGACGTCCAGGCCTGACGGCCTGAGTCGCACAGCAAGCCGGACTTATCGGCGGGAGCGTCCAGTTGGCGGCAAGCAGCAAGGTTCGCAAGCGGGTCAAGGCTCTGCACGAGGCTTTGAACCACCACAACTACCGTTATTACGTGATGGACGATCCGGAAATTCCGGACGCCGAATATGACCGGCTTATGCGCGAACTCCAGGCGCTGGAGGACAAGCACCCGGAACTGGTGGTACCGGAGTCGCCGACCCAGCGGGTCGGGGCCGGTCCGGTTGACGGATTCGGCGAAGTTCGCCATGCGCTACCCATGTTATCGCTTGGCAATGCTTTTGACGTCCAGGAGCTCAAGGAGTTTGATCGGCGCCTGCGCGAACGCCTTGATAGTGACGATGCCCTCGAATATTTCGCCGAGCCCAAGCTCGACGGCCTTGCGGTGAGCTTGCGCTACGAGCACGGCGTGCTGGTCCGGGCGGCAACCCGCGGCGATGGAACGCGGGGCGAGGACGTTACCCACAACGTGCGCACCATCAAGGCCGTACCACTGAGACTGGCAGGAAACAGTGTTCCTGACATTCTGGAAGTGCGCGGCGAAGTATTCATGGAAACAGCCGGATTCGAAGCGCTCAACAAGGCCATGGTGGAGCAGGGCGGCAAGCAGTTCATGAATCCCCGTAATGCGGCCGCCGGCAGTCTGCGCCAATTGGATCCACGCCTTACCGCGCAGCGACCGCTGACAGTTTATTTCTATGGTATCGGAGAGAGCAGTCAAAGCCTTGCGGATACCCAGGCGGGTCTGCTGGACAGCTTGCGAGACTTTGGGCTGCGGACCAATCCTGAATCCGAGGTTGTGCGGGGCATTGCCGGCTGTGCAGCTTACTACGAAGAGATCGGTAAGCGACGCAATGTACTCGGCTACGAAATTGATGGCGTCGTGTTCAAGGTCAATGCGCTGTCGTTGCAGGAAAAGCTGGGTTTTGTCTCGCGTGCGCCGCGTTGGGCAGTTGCCGCCAAGTTTCCGGCTCACGAAGAGGTGACTCGCGTGCGGGACGTGGAGTTTCAGGTCGGGAGAACTGGTGCGCTGACCCCGGTCGCCCGCCTGGATCCGGTCAAGGTGGGCGGGGTGATAGTAAGCAATGCCACGCTGCACAATATGGACGAGCTCACGCGCAAGGACGTGCGCATTGGAGATTCAGTGATCGTCAGGCGCGCAGGCGACGTTATTCCGGAAGTTGTATCTGTGGTCAAGGGACGCCGCGGCAAAGGCGCAAAAATTGTACGGTTACCCGAACGTTGTCCTGTTTGTGATTCTGACGTCGTGCGCGCAGAGGGTGAAGCCGTTGCGCGTTGCGCCGGGGGCCTATATTGCCCGGCGCAACGTAAAGAGGCCCTCAAGCACTTCGCATCACGACGGGCGATGGATATCGATGGCCTGGGCGACAAGCTGGTCGAACAACTGGTCGACCGGCAACTGGTTGCCAGTCCGGCCGATTTGTATCGACTGGACCTGGCGACACTCACCGATCTGGATCGGATGGCGGACAAGTCGGCGCGCAACCTGGTCAAGTCGCTTAATAAGAGTAAGCAGACAACCTTGCCGCGCTTTCTGTTTGCGCTGGGTATCCGGGAAGTGGGCGAGGCCACGGCACTGTCGCTGGCGCGGCACTTCGGAGCACTCGAACCGCTCAAGTCGGCCGATGAGAAGACGCTTATGCAGGTGCAGGATGTCGGCCCGGTAGTGGCACGCCACCTGCGGGCATTTTTTGACGAAAGCCATAACCAGGGCGTCATCAGCGAGCTGCTGGCCGCCGGCGTAAGCTGGCCCCCGATGCCCAGGACGGTGCCCGCTGGCAAATCCTTGCAAGGCAAGACATTTGTGCTCACCGGTACGCTTGCAACCCTGACGCGGCAACAAGCAAAATCGAAGATCGAGGCGCTGGGTGGCAAAGTCACGGGCAGCGTTTCTGCCAGGACAGATTACCTGGTGCGTGGAGAAAATCCCGGGGCAAAACTTAAACGTGCGCGCGATTTAGGCGTCCACATCCTCGACGAAACTGGCCTGGAAGCTTTGCTAACCGGGACCTGACAGCGTTTGTGTCAAAATTTTCCGGGTACAAATTTGACTAATATCTGAATGCGTCTGATGCTGGACACGGCCCGCCAGAAAAGCCGGGCCGCCAGGGGCGACCAGGGACGGTGGCCAATTCAGCGGCGCAAGACGCCCGCACACCATTCCCTCGGTTTCGGCAGCCGCCCCGCGGCCAACTGACGTAACCCGTAACCGGAGGACAGCAATGATTCTGGATATGACTACTGCAGCAACGGCGCTCTTGCTGTTGCTCGTGTTGTGGTTCACACCACTGATGTTGTTCATGTCAACCACGCGAATGCGCAGACTGGAAAAACTCAACTGGGCGTTTTTAATTGCGGTGCTTACCTGGCCGGCATTCGCCCTGTATCTATTTCGCGTGGGAGACGACAAGCGCTCATCCTGACAACTCAAGATTCTGAACATGGAGGTTCAAAATGAAAAATATCCTGCAGGCCATCATGCTGGCTGTGCTATTTGTCAACTCTGCCGATGCCACAACTGATTATGTGGTTTGCAACGATTGCACAGAAACCGACTACAGAAATGCTGCCCGCCACTATCAGCGCGCCGGTCCTGATGCGCTCTCCTACGACGTCTATGTTGCTGACCTGGTACGGGAGAATCTGCGGCGATTTAAGGTGGTAATTGAAAGTGAGCCCGGGTCAACCTTTAAATATGTGCGCCAGATTCAGGTGAGCAGCACCGAACTGCATAGATTCAATGCATTTATAGCCGCGCGTGCTGCAATTTTTGCCGAACTCGGACTGTTTGATTTTACGATTGAGATTCCACCCGGACATTTTGTAGGGTCCGCTTATGACCTTTGGGGAAGCAATCAGAATCAAATTCTGGTTCGCGAGTATATCAATGCCGAACTGAGCATCCTGGAAAGGGCATTCAGCGATTTCTTCGTCCTTGGCTCGATTCTGCTCGATCGTTCGGCCAGCAGTCTGATAATTAAAGTACGTTTTCCTGACGGTTCCGTCGCCTATTTTGAGCTGACCGGCAAGATGGAGGATCTGGTCTGGCAGTATCTTGCCGGACAAAGTGTGGACCAGGACGGTAACTTGATACCGGAAAGCCTGCTGGACTATTCGGAGTATTCCGGGCTGTTCAAGTCGGACACCGTGCAGGACTTCCTGATGCGCGCAATGCTCTACAACATCCCGATTGTCGAAGAGGGCGGTGACAGCGACCGTGTCGCGGTGGTATGCGTCCAGGATGCCAACGGGGACATTTTCTGCGTGGTAAGAGCCGTAAATTGACAGGCAAAAAAATGAGCGGCCGGGCAGGGCGTACTGCGCCGCGTCGCGGCGGCGTTTCAGGGTGGCAGGCATGATGGACTATGCAAGCATGCCTGCGGGCCCAGCGTCAGCGGACGCGGGACAATGCGCATTGAAGCTCTGGCGCCTGCAGGCCCTGTTCCGACGCCTGGCCGGCGAGTGGGGAATGAAGACCGCCTGTCGCGGTGACTGGCCACGGCTGGTGCTTTATCGCGACGGGCTCTTCCTGAGCAGGCGTCTCGAGCTTCGATTGCAGCCGGAGTTTCTGCTCGACGGACGGGAGTTGTACGAATTTCGGTTCGTCGAGGCCTGGCAGGGATTTCTGGGCGGGCGCTCGCGCCATGACTTTGCTTGCGGCCGGCTGTTTGCGGACGAAGTTCTCTGCGAGCCCAGGGTGGCACGTGAGCTCGTGGAGAAAGCGCGATTGCTCGGTCTGACGAGCCGCCCGTCAGGTTTGGCCTGGCCCGCCGGCCGACGATGCAACCCACGAGCGAGGCGCAAAGGTTGAATGCTTTGATCAGTTTTGGCCGCATCAGGATCATGTGACCGCAGATTGGCTGCGCTTGGCGATTAAAGTTCACATAACTTATAGAATAAACTCATAGGATATTGAGATTATTTAAGTTATATGCAACCGCTGACTTTCTTAATGGGTGAGAATCAAGCACATAAAGTGATGTTTTGCGATCTTCCGGGGCGATCACTTAACTGGTGTCACAGGTGCGTATCGCAATCGCTTGAATCAAAAAAGAAACGAGGAGTAATATGGTGACAAAACAACCATTCAACCAGTCACGGCTCGGGAGGCGTATGTTCGCGCCATTAACGGCCTCCCCGGCTATGGAACGCTCCAATGCGAAAGATCGTGGTATTGAACCCCAAGGGAGGGGCCGGTAAGACAACGCTTGCCACCAATCTGGCCAGCTATTTTGCAAGTCAAGGCGCTGAGCCCCTCTTGATCGATTACGATCATCAGGGTTCATCCATGCGGTGGGTAGAAAATCGACCGGGTCATCTGCCCCCGGTTCGCGGCCTCGCCGCTTACAAGAAAGACTTGCGTATTACCCGCAGCTGGCAATTGCATATACCCGTCACCTCAGAGGTCGTGGTGGTAGATACTCCGGCCGGCCTGGATCCAACGCGATCGACGGAGGTGACTCGCGGTGCCGACGTCTTTATCGTTCCTGTGTTGCCCTCGGATATCGATATCCATGCTTCCACCCGTTGTCTCGAGACTTTGATCAAGATGCAGCGTGCGGGGCTGCACCGCGCGCGCCTGATGATCGTGGCCAATCGTGTACGACCACGAAATCGCTTTGCAGACGATCTCAGGCACATGGCGGATTCGCTGGAGTTGCCACTCATTGCAACTTTGCGCGACAGCCAGAACTACGTGGTTGCCGCTGAGCAGGGCATGGGTATTTTCGATGTCGCCGGGCGGCGTGTAGCCTATGACAAGCGCCAATGGCGGTTGCTCACCGAATGCCTCGATCCGCCGCGGCCCATGGAACTGATTCCCCTCGCCAGCCAGGCCTGATCAAGCCAGGTACCTCAGTGGCTGGTGTGCTGCTCCAGCACGAAGACCATTTTGTCAGGACCGATGCTGATTACGTCGCGGTTGCGCAGCCGACGCCGTTTCACGCGTCTTGAGTTGACAAAAATGCCGTTGGTACTATTCAGGTCTTCGAGGACAAAGCTGCCCTTGCGGTAGACAATCTGGGCGTGATGTCGGCTGGCGAACTCGTTGTCGATTTTGATATCGGAATCGCGGGTGCGCCCAATGATGAGTCTCTCGCTGCGCAAGTGGACTCGCCGCGTAGGCTTGCCGCCGACGCTGACCAGCAAGCCTGCCTCGACCGCCAGAGTACGCGCACTTTTCGAAGTGTCCTCGAGATTTTCATCGTCGAGCACGGCCGTCTGGTCAAACTCCCGGTCGGCTTGACCGAGTTCTTCCCTTAATTCGGATGCAGCCATGCGGCTGCTTTCCAGCTGTTCTTCCAGCTGTTGTATGGCATGTGATTGCTGATCCGCTTTCTCCGCTGTGCTGGCCAGCGATTCGGCCGTGACCTGCAAAGCGGCTTCCAGCTCGTCGATGCGGCGGCCGCGCGCCTCGACTTCTGCGCGCAGCTGAATGACCAGCGGACTGTCACCGGCATGGTTCTGGTCCGCGCCGTTCAGCGGGCTACGTTCTCCACTGGCGTCGACGTCCATTTGCAGGACCTTTATCGTCTCGGTTTTCTCCCTAAGAGAGGTCTCCAGTGTGCCGATTTCCTCATTCTTGGCGCGCAGTTTTTCTTGTAACGCTTCCAGTTGTTCCTCGCGTTCCGCTAATTCCCGTTCGAAGACGCGCGCATCAGAACTGATCTGGGATCCGGATTCACTCATTTCCCTGATGGTCTCCATGGCAGCGGCAAGTTCTGCCTCGAGCCCCCTGGCGCGCGCTTCGCCAACCTCTACCAGGTCCCTGAGTTCCCGCGACTGATCGAGGGCTTCGTCAAGCTCGCGTCGCAGTTTGCGCAAATCAAGTTTGCGGTTCTGACATTCGGTCTGTAAGGACTTGAGCAGATCGTTGCGCTGCGCCGTGCCATCGTGCAAGTCCGCCGCCTGTGCTTTCAATTCCCCGATTTCCTGGTGCAGGCTGACATGGTCGGTATGGCTGCTGTCCAGCTCACGGCGCGTATCGTCGAGACGCTGCTGGCTCAGTGACAGCGCTTCTTGCAGTTCGAAGACTCTCAGATTTCGTGATTCGACTTCGTGAGACAGGGCAGCATTCTCTTTGCCGAGCGTCGCAGCCTGTTGCTCCAGTCCGGGCAGAGCTTCGAGCTTGTCATGTAATTCGTCTATCAAGCGATTCTTGCGCCGGACTTCGGCCTCCAGAGTACGGATACTGTTATCGCGCGACGAAGTTTTCTTCGTGAGTTTCTCGACTCGCTCTACGTACTCTTCGTGCTTTTCCTCGAGCCTGTGCATTTGTTTGATTGCATCGTCACGTTCGGCCCCGGCGGAAGCCAGGTCGTTGCGTAACTGATCGCAGGTAGCAGTTAGGCCCTCGATTGCATCTGCTCGACTTGCCAGCGTTTCTTCCAGCTTCTGCAACTCGCCAGACCCTTGTGTCATAAGGTCAAGTTCGTTCTGCAAGTTTGCGAGCGCCTCGTCCTTAGAACGCGCTACTTCTTCCAGTTCTTCGAGTCGAACCTGCATCGCAGCGAGCGCCGCTTTGTCCTCAGGCGAAGAGGCAGGCGCCTGATCGAATCCAGCAAGCAATGCATCCGCTTCTTCAAGCTGCGCTTCGATGACCGCAAATTGCTCCGCGAGTTTCGCCATGTCACTTTCGATGTCGTTGGCGAGAACGCCAAGGCCACCGGCCCCGATAAATTCATCGACCTGCGCCTGCAAGGCGTCCAGTCGCTCGTGACTTGCGGCAAGTTCCGCCTCCGGACCTGGTCCTTGTTCGGCGGCGCTGCGCAGTTGTGCAAGCTCAGCTTCTACAGTTGCCAGTGCATCGGCAGCTTTGGTGGCATCGGCAAGTTGCGATTCCAGCTTCTTGATTCTCTGATCTCGCTTCCTGAGCTCATTGGTATGCGTCTTGCTTGAACGGGAAGTTTTTGCAGAGCGTGTTCGCTTTTGTTTTCCTGTTTTGGCCGCTGGCGTCATAGGGGCTTTGGCGGCATCACCAGGCCACTTGAGTTCCTTGATTGCGACGGAAACTTCCGTGGCCCCGACCGTGTCAAGACCGTCGGCGAATGCACAGAGCAATGCTGTATCGCACAGGCTGTTTATCAGTCTTGGCACGCCGCCGGTATGCGCATGAATGCCGTCCAGGGCCTCGGCAGTGAACAGGTCGTCGCCATTGCCGCCCGCTATGCTAATGCGGTGGCTGATGTAGGCGAGCGTTTCGTCTGCTTCGAGGGCCTTTAGGTGCGAGCGTAGCCGGCAACGCTGCGCGAGCTGCTTTAGCCGGGGTGACTCAAGCGTGTCGAGAAATTCCGGTTGTCCGATCAGCACCACGCTCAAAACATCGGCGTGCCCGCTTCCTGTCAGCATGCGAATCTCTTCCAGTACCTCTCGCGTCAGGTTCTGGGCTTCGTCAACGACGACGACGACGCGGCGGCCGTCACGTGATGCTTTGGCGAGAAATTTACGCAGCCGGGCAAGCAGCTGAGGTTTCTTGGCTTTGAAGCCATCAAGTCCCAGTTCGTCCAGCAGCATGCGCAAAAAACCGGTGGCCGTGAGCTGTGTTTGATTGATGCGGGCGATGAACGCGTCATGCGGCGACATTTCAGCCAGATAACCTTCGACCAGGGTGGTCTTGCCGGCACCTATGCTCCCGGTAATCACCACAAAGCTGTCGTTTACAAAGGCGCTGGTTTCGAGAAAGGCCTTGGCCGCTGAATGCTGTTCACTCAGATACAGGAAATCCGGGTCGGGGTGCATGGCGAACGGGGCGCGGTCGAGCCCAAAATGTTCGAGGTACATTGCCATGCAGAATTCTCCCGGCCGGCGTCCATGACAGCGATCCGCACGCCGGGCCATGAATCTGGTTGGCGCGCCCCAGTTTTCTTGGCGTCGTGCCTTGGGTACGCTGACCCGAGCATTATGAGTAATGCGCTCTTGCTGTCTGTGACCCGATTCACGTTCTTACATAATGCTTGCTGCGATGCCGCCTGCGGTCTTTTTTTTGTTTGTTTATTAGAAGGTTAGCTGTCGTCTGGTAAGTCCTTGGTGGAAACGTGATGTGAGGCACGTCACGTTTCCCTGCTCATGTTGTACGGTTTTGCACTTGCTTGCGCTGGGCGCCAGGAGTGCGTATACGTTTAGTCCCCAAAGAGAGGATAACGTGGATCAAGAAGCGACAATTGCTGCGACAGACAACGGCCTGGACGCCCGGGACGGTGCCGATCGGCGCAGTGCCAGCGGTTGGATAAACCCGCGGCATCTGGGAATCTTCGGTCGCCGAAGGGCCACGCGACGCTCGGAGGACGGCGAGAATTGTTACCTGGACTGGTACGAGCCGCGCTTGCTTTATCTGACCATTGCCACCGCGCTGCTGAGTTTCATGGACGCGACCATGACGCTCAACCTGCTGAGCCTGGGTGCCATCGAGCTCAATACCCTGATGGCCCATCTCATCAACACGGACGTCCAGTTGTTTGTAAATATCAAGGTTGCCCTGACCTTGTTGACACTGGTTTTTCTGGTGATTCACAGCAATTTTCGCCTGTTCCGCTTCGTCAAGGTGAACCTCGTGATCTACGTGCTTTTTGGTGGCTATCTGACACTGATAATTTACGAAATCGGCCTGCTGATCCGCATCCTGACCCTTTAAAAAATGCATGCGGGTGATGGCCACCAGCGAAAGACGTTCGGCGGCTTGCGGTCGGTCGCAGAGTCAGGAGGTGGGGATTCGCCGGGTGGGGGGAGAAAAAGCGATTGTTCAGCGTGGCCCATCACTTATGAAGGCCATCGGATCGACCACTTTACCGTCTCTCAGCACCTCGAAATGAAGATTTGGGCCAGTGGCACGGCCGGTCGAGCCCAGTAGCGCGATAGTCTGGCCACGTTCGACCCGATCACCAACCCGGACAACGTTCTTCTGGTTATGGGCGTAGCGGGTAACGTAACCCTGGCCGTGGTTTATTTCCACGAAATTGCCGAAGCCACCGAAATAGCGGGAAACCGCGACGACGCCGTCTGCCACGGCGACGATTGCGCTGCCTTCACGACCTGCGTAGTCAATGCCTTTATGCACCATTGCATGCCCGGTGAACGGGTCGGTACGGCGGCCGAAAAATGACGAAATATAACCGCTGAGGACCGGATGACCGTCGGGGCGCACCTGCTGGGCCAGCTGACGGTTCAGCAACAGCTGGGCGAGTTGGCTGATTTCGGTGTCACGCGCCTGAATAGTGCGCGACAGCGATCCGAGTGAATTGCCAAGGCTATCCAGGGCCGGAGTGAGGTCGCTCTTTAATGGTGCGCGACCACCTTGTGGCGGCGGCCGGTCGAAAGAAAAATCGCTGGGATCCAGCCCGGCCATATCGGTGAGCTGGCGGCCCAGCGCATCGAGCCGGATGATATGCGCCTGCATGCGCGAGAGGCGTGCGGCGTAAGCGCGCACCCGGTCTTCCTGTTCAGCAAGCCGTGCCTCGGCATCCATGAACCGCTGCTGGGCTTCGGCCAGCCTGGCAACTTCGACGCGGCCGGAATCAAGCTGCGCGGTGCCGGCGCCAAAAGCGAGCAGCAGGCCGGCGGCAACGGCGAGCGCCATTGCCAGTACCACGCGAGTATTGCGTCGTCCGAAATCCAGGACTTTGAGACTGCCGCCTTGCTGCCAAACCAGTTGCACGTTGGGCATTTCCAGATAAATGAGAAGTCAGGCGAATATAGCTAATTAACATATTGATTAATGTGAGCGTTTTCACATTGTGCGGTCTTGACCCCTGGGCTTAGCTGGACCGCCGAGGGCGATAGGGCAGCACTTCCAGTACCTCTCCCTGACCAGTCCTGCGCTGGATATCGCGCCAGTAGGATGCTTCCAGCAAGTCCTGGTAATGCACCTTAAAAATGGCCAGCAAGTCAGGTTCGAGGCCGAGGAATCCCCCGAACTGTTCCGGAAACACGTCGTTGTCAGCAACATAGAACCAGGCTCCCGACTCCATTTCTTCTTCCAGAGTCTCCGGTTCAGGCAGGTCTCGGAAGTTACAGTCGTCCAACAGGCAAAGTTCGTCATAGTCATAGAAAATCACCCGGCCATGTCGCGAGACGCCAAAGTTTTTCGACAGCAAGTCCCCGGGAAAGATATTGGTGCGTGCAAGGTCAGTAATGGCCTGGCCATAATCGATGACGGCGCGCTCGGCAGATGCCTGGTCGGCGGAACGCAGAAAGAGATCCAGGGGTGTCATGCGCCGCTCAACGTAGCAATGCTCGACGATCAGATCCTGCCCCTCGAGATGACAGGCTGCCGATGCCTCCGCCAGCAATTCCTGCAGCAGTGCCGGGTCGAAACGATCACGGGCAAATCTGAGCTGCTTGAATTCCTGCGCGTCGATCAGGCGCCCGGCCCGATCGTGCTTGAAAACCAGCTGATAACGCTTGACAACATCCTGGCGGCTGGTGTTTTTGGGATATGCAAAACGATCTCGGATGACTTTGAATACGACGTCATACGATGGCAACGTGAAGACTGCCATGACCATACCCTTTTGTCCGGCCGCCGCAACAAAGTAGTCGTCGGAACCGGCAAGGTGGTGGAAAAACGATCTGTAGCGCTCCGTTTTTCCCTGCTTGGCTCTGCCGAGCATTGTATAAAGTTCGCTGACCGGTTTGCGGGGCATGATGGAGCGTAAAAACGCCACGGCGTCGATGACAGTCTCCAGGTCAACGTGAAAATAGGAGCGCGCGAAACCAAACAGTATGCTGGCTTGGTCTTCCGTTAGCAGTACCGCCTCAACATTGATTCCCGAGCGATTGCTCAGTGCCAGGATCAGCGGAAAAACACCGCTGTCCGTAACTACGCGGCCAACGACGTAGGCTCGGGAGCCCTGGTAAAAAACTGCTTTGATGGTTTCCAGGCGCAACAGCCGGGCGGAGCGTGCGGGGTCCCCTGAACGCTGCATTTGCTCGCTGATCTTCCCGCAAACGTATGCGGAATCGCCAGGTAAATCCCCATAGGCCGCGGTAAAAGCGAAATCCGAGAACAGCGCGTCAACGGCGCGCTCCAGGGACTCGCGGCAGTCATACAGGTGGCAGTCCGTCTGCTCCGCAGCGCCTTCGATCGGCTCGGCATCAATAGCAACGAACTCAATGGCAGGGTTGACGCCTACTGTCTTGAAAAGCCGGCGCGTGATTGAACTGAAAAATGTCTTGGTGAATTCCTTGTCCAGGTCTTTCTTGATGAGCTGCCCGTAATGCGCCTTGATCTGCCGCCACAACATAAGCTGGTTGCGATGCGCGCCGAGTCGGTCGGCCAGCTGTGCGACAGTCCGATCCACCCAGCGGTCGTAAAGGTCGATGCGCTCCACGGCATCGGCGTGGGCCGTGCGCCAATCTTCGCTTTCGAAATTAGCGGCAGCGCGCCGTGTTATTGCCCTGAAATCATCGTTATAGCCGATAAACGCCGCGTAAATAAGCTGGGCACTTGCCTGTGCGAGCTCGTCAAGGTGGCTGCGGTCCTCGGCCACAGGCTTCACATGTTCGCGATGAGAGCATCTCCGAATTCACTGCATTTGACTTCGTTGGCGCCTTCCATAAGCCGTGCGAAATCATAAGTGACGATGCGCTTGGCGATCGTCGCATCCATCGCCGCGATGACCTCATCTGCGGCCTCGGTCCAACGCAGGTGACGCAGCATCATTTCGCCCGACAGGATGAGTGAGCCCGGGTTAACTTTGTCGAGGTTGGCATACTTTGGCGCGGTGCCGTGAGTTGCTTCGAAGATGGCGCTGCCCGATTTGTGGTTGATATTGCCGCCGGGTGCGATTCCGATGCCGCCTACCTGGGCGGCCAGCGCATCCGACAGGTAATCACCATTCAAATTAAGGGTCGCGATGACGTCGAACTCACGCGGCCGGGTCAGGACCTGCTGCAGGGTGATGTCAGCAATCGCATCTTTAACCAGTATCTTGCCAGCAGCCAAAGCAGCTTCCTGCTCGGCGTTGGCAGCATCCTTGCCTTTTGCAGCCTTGGTTTTTTCCCATTGCTGCCACGTGTAGCAGTGCTCGGCATACTCGCGCTGCGCGAGTTCATAGCCCCAGTTACGGAAGGCCCCTTCCGTGAACTTCATGATATTGCCTTTGTGCACAAACGTGAGGCTCTTGCGCTTGTTCGCGATGGCATAGTCGAGCGCCGCACGAACCAGGCGTTCGGTGCCCTCGACGGAGACCGGCTTGATGCCGATGCCGGAGGAAGCAGGAAAGCGTATCTTGCCGTATTCCTCTGGAAAGTCGGCCTTGAATCGTTGCAGGAAGCGTTGCACCGCTTCGCTGCCTTCCTCGAATTCAATGCCCGCGTAAATGTCTTCCGTGTTTTCACGGAAGATCACCATATCGACATGTTCAGGATGCCGCACCGGCGATGGTACACCCTTGAACCAGCGAACTGGCCGCTGACAGACATACAGATCGAGGATTTGACGAAGCGCCACATTGAGAGATCGAATACCGCCGCCAACTGGCGTTGTCAGCGGCCCTTTCAACGCCACCAGATATTCGCGACAGGCGTCCAGCGTTTCATCGGGAAGCCAGTTGCCAGAGCGGTCAGAGGCTTTTTGCCCCGCGTAAACTTCCATCCAGTGTATGCGCCGTTTGCCGCCATAGGCTTTGGCGACGGCCGCGTCAAGAACCCGGTTTGTTGCGCGCCAGATATCCGGCCCGATCCCGTCACCCTCGATGAAGGGGATGATCGGATTATCAGGTACCTCGAGCTGGCCGTTCGAGATTCTGATTTTGGCGCCTGCTGAGGGCACCACAGGATTGACTCCGGGCATGCGACGGACCTCTGATGGTTGAATCGGTTGAAGTAAAAAAGGGCCTCGCCCCATTCCAATGCTAGTTTGTTTGCACGCTAGTCTAGCGACTTTCCAGGGGCCGTGAAACTGCGCATTTTTTTTGCCGCCTCGCGCATTTAGACGAACTGACGCCAGGGCGCTACTGCCGGTGGAGCGTCGGCCTGACCGCATGTGGCAATGCAGGCAATGGTCTGTTGGCCCAAGCTAAAGCCATGATTTCTCGAAAAAAACCGAATCTGGTTCAGGAGTACGGTGAGGAGTTTCCGCCAGGAGGCTGAAAAATATGAAAAAAACCAGCGACAAACGTGAATCAGAAACGATGACAGGGCTCTCCGGATTCCCTTAGACTTACGCGCTAATTGACCTCGCAGTTAGCGCGGGGCACTCGAACAAATACAAAGGTTTGGGGAATCTTCTTGTATTTAAGTCGATATAAGCTCAAAGCGACCCCGTTTGGTTCGGTACCGGATGCCGACTTCTTTTTTCTTTGCGATCGCCATGCCGAGGCCCGCCAACGTATTGACCAGGTGCTGTGGTATGACGAGCCCTTCGTGGCGATTCTCGGCCAGGAGGGTATTGGCAAGACCATTCTGCTAAGACACCTGCTCGAGGATGTGCATGGAGATGTAC
This sequence comes from Gammaproteobacteria bacterium, assembly GCA_041565075.1. Lineage (GTDB taxonomy): Bacteria > Pseudomonadota > Gammaproteobacteria > Steroidobacterales > JABDLF01 > JABDLF01. The sequence goes on along the minus strand of JBFGOQ010000010.1, from coordinate 28,751 downwards.
CGCTCATCCACCTGGAAGGGACTCTCAAAACCCCGCTGGAGTTACTGCGCACCTTGCTGTCGGTTCTTGGCTTCGATGATATCGAGGCCGAACGCGAGCAGTACCGAAACATACTGAGTGCTTACCTGACGCATCAGCAACGGCAGGGGAGCCGGCCGGTGCTGGTCCTGGACCAGGCCGAAAATTTGCCAATCCCGGTGCTGGAGGAAATCCGCTGGCTCGCAACCATTGGCGACGAACAGCGTCCGGCCCTGCATTTTTTGCTGTTCGGCCGCGAAGAATTTGCTGAAAGCCTGTTGTCGATCAATGTGCGTGATCTCGGTGACCAGATTCGCATTCGCTATTCGATGCGCGGCTTGAGCGAGGGCGAAACCCTGGCCTATATCAACCACAGGCTGGCTCTGGTCGGGGGCGAGAACAGGGGCCTGATTCCGGATGAACTGATACCGGTCATATACCGATATACCAATGGTGTGCCCGCGCGCATCAACAATCTGTGTCATGCTGGCCTTGCCCGCGCGGCAGAAAAGGAGCTGCGTGCGGTCGATGCGGGCGTGGTCAGTGCGGTCATTGATGAACTCGAACTCCGGCCGATGGCGCTGCATGAGGTAGACCCGGCCCACAAGAGCCTGGGTGCTTTCAAGCGTGATGATCTGGGCAAGTTTGTGATTACCCATGAAGGGCGTCTGTGCGGGGCGGTCCGGCTGGACAAGGACAGGATTGTCATAGGGCGGCACAGCCTCAACAATATTTGCATAGATAGCAGCGCAGTCAGCCGCTGCCACGCTCAGGTCGTGACGACCGACGGCGCATTTGTGCTGATGGATCTCAACAGCACTAATGGGACCTTCGTCAATTTCAAAAGAATTCAGCAGCACATCTTGTGCGATAACGACATTGTGGCCATCGGCAGACATCGCCTGAAATTCGTGGCCGGACGAGCTGAACTCGGGCGGACAATGCACGATGACATGATTCCGTCTGCCTCGCAGACCGTGGTTCTGGATGGGCGGCAGCTCAAGACCACCCGGCCGGCCATGAAAAGGGTGAAGTAAGCCCTTGGTCATGAGTGAGTCCCAGGAAAGGCCGACCCCGCAAGCGACGACGGCGGCCCCCGAGATCCCGCAACCCGATTCCGCCGCGAAAGCGCCGCAAGCGACGCACCGGATCCGTTGGCTTAGCTTATGCATCTCGGCCTCGGCGCTGGTTGCCACGCTGGTCTTGCTTGTGGAGCTCAGGCAGGGCTTGCCACTGTCTTTTGGCGGTACAGTGTTGCTGGCTGCATTGGCCAGCCTGGTACTGCCGCTGCTGGTGATGCTGGGCGCTGGCCAGCGATTGCGGGGCTATGGCATCGGAAGGCCGCAGGTGTGGTGCCTGACCTGTGTTTTCGCGTCCGCAGGGCTGGGTCTAGGTTTATTGATCTAAAACAATAAGATATAAAACTTTACTAGATTTTAATTTAATTATTGAGCGTAAGCATGAGTGGTCACCTCTTAATGTGAGGCAGTTCGCAGTGTGCGCGATCAGTCCGCTCTACTATTGATGCCTGAGCTATTCCTGCGAGGGCATGCATATGCGCGAACGACCCATATTCAATTTTGTTCCGGACTCCGGAGACGAGTTGGAGAAAGATGGGGCGCGCACGTCTCGTGACTCTGCCGAGCATCAGCGCCCCGCATTCGAGCCGACCCGGGATGGTTGGCGTGCTTACCAGGCCTGGTGCAAGCAAATCCGTGAAGGATGGAAAACGGATAGCTGATCCGCGGCGTTCGCCGCCGCAAATTCCTGACTTTCGAATAGATTCCCTTTAGCCCGGGTTATTGTGCTTGGGCAAAAAAAAGGCCGGTCCAACGGACCGGCCAAGATACCTCATGATATGGGGGATTCTGAGGTGAAGTGTTGACGCTTGACCCGAATGGAGGAACAGGTCAAACGCAGCCCAATTACACCTCAGCGTGCCGCCTGTTTCTGTGACACAAGTCACGTTTCGGGGTCATCGGATTCATTCCTTGTCCTCGGGCTCGTCAGCGCCTTCAGCGGGCTCAGGCGCCTGTGGCTGTGCCGTTTCCTGCTGCCCAAGATCTGCCAGGATTTGCACCTGCGCTGCCGCGCGAGTCTTTTCGATGAATTCCTGTACCAGGTCTTGTTGCACGCTGGCACGCAATGACTCCTGCACTGAGGCGAAGTCCGGGGGCGGTGCAGAGCGGCTGCCTTCGGACAGGATGACGTGAAAGCCGAACTGTGTTTGCACCGGCGTTTTGCTGAATTCGCCCTCAGCCATGCCGGCCACGGCGTCGCCGAACGGCTGGACCATGGCGTCCCGCGAGAACCAGCCGAGGTCGCCGCCATTGCTGGCGCTCGGCCCGGTTGATTTCTCCTTGGCAAGCTCAGCGAAATCGGCACCGCCCTCAAGTTGCTTGATCACGCCTTGTGCTTCTTCTTCAGTCTTGAGCAGGATATGGCGTGCTTTGTATTCCTGCTTGGGGTCAGTGACGTACTGCGCGTCGTAAGCAGCTTGCAGACGTGCCTCGTCAATGTTGGCATCCTCGACCAATTGGCCAATGCGCGATTGGGCCAGCACGTTCATGCTTTGCAATTCGATGCGTGCTGCGACCTCGGGGTCCTTTTGCAAACCTCTGGAGCGCGCCTCTTCGGCAATTGCTATCAGCTTGACTGCTTCTTCCAGCACTTCTTGCTTCTGTTCGGGGCCAAGCTGGCTGAAGGGCTGTCGCGTGCGCGCCTCGGCATACAAATCCATGATCTCGGGTGCGACCTTGTAGCCGTTTACGATGGCCACCGGATTATCGACTTTCATGCCGCCCTGGGAGCCGACTGGGTCACATGCACCGACCAGGAGCAGTGCCGTAAAAATCGCCAGGTTTCTGGCTGAAAAAAATCTCATGTTCTTACCTCGTTCATATCAGAAAATCCTACAGTTGTATTTACTTGGCAGCTGTAACGCGCGAAGTGAGGACCTGCAGCGCGACCGCGTGAATATCAGTCTGCATCAGGTCCCCGAGCGCCGCGTAAATCCTGCGGTGTTGCTCAAGAGGAGGCAACCCCGTGAGCGCTGCGGCAGCAATTACGATACGAAAATGGCCACGCCCATCTTTTGCGCCCTCATGTCCCGCATGCAGATGGCTCTCATCAATAATATCCAGTGTGGTCGGGTTGAGGGCATCCTGCAATCGACGACGAATTTCCGTGCGCCTTTGTTGCACCGTTTCTTTGGCCGGCGGCTTCAAGAATGTTCCTCCGGAAGCTTGCGGGCAATCCAGATGCCCTGGAGTAGCACAAATACCAAGGTCAGTCCAAGCATGCCAAAAAGCTTGAAATTGACCCAAGTGTCCTCGGAGAAGTTGTAGACAACATACAGGTTGATGGTTCCGAGAATCAGGAAAAAGACCCACCACATGCTGTTGAGGGCGCGCCAGTCGTTGTGTGACAGTTCGAGAGTGGCGGCCTGGTCTGCGCCTTCCTTTTCCGCGTGGGTATCCGCGTAAATACCTTCCATCATACGCTGCACGATGGGCTTTTGGCCGATAAACTGGCTGCCCAGAAACACTGCTGCAAATAACCAGTTTACGACGGTCGGTTTCCACTTGATGAAGGCAGGATCCTTAAGGGCAAGCGTGATACCGCCAAAGATCGTGACCAGCAACGCAGTCACAAGATGCATCCGGTTGACCTTGCGGGTTCGCAACCAGTGCACACTGATCTGAATGAGCGACGCGACGACGATGACGCCCGTTGCGACGAAGATATCGTAGGCCTTGTAGGCCACGAAGAACAACAGAACCGGGAAAAAATCGTATAGGAGCTTCATTAAAATAGCGTCAGCGAGATTGTTGGCGCCTGACCACCGGGCCGTTCCTGACAGGGCGCGCAGGGTAGCACATCGACGAACGATTGTGACCCGCGCCCTGGCCCGGTTGCAGCCTGTAGAATGCGCCGATGGCTGAATTTATCGAAATACACCCTGTCGATCCCCAGGCTCGGCTGGTGGCCCGTGCGGTCGACGTCATTAAGGCCGGAGGCGTCATCGTCTACCCCACAGATTCCTGTTATGCGCTGGGTTGCAGGATAGGTGACAAGGCAGCCATGGAACGCATCCGGCGCATTCGCGAGGCAGACCGCAAGCACCACTTCACCCTGGTTTGCAAGGACCTTTCGGCAATCGCCACCTATGCAAAGGTGTATAACCGTGATTATCGCCTGCTCAAGGCTATGACCCCGGGTCCATTTACTTTTATTCTGCGGGCGACCGGCGAGGTACCAAAGCGCCTGCAGAATCCGCGGCGCAAAACCATTGGCATCCGTGTGCCGTCGCATGCGGTGCCCGTAGCCATTCTCGAGCAGCTCGGCGAGCCGATCATGAGTTCGACCCTGCAGCTGCCGGGGGATGAATTCCCGATTACCGACGCTGTCCAGGTCCTCGATCGCATTGGCCATCTTGTAGAACTTGTCATAGATGGCGGGCACTGTGGGCTCGAGCCAACCACCGTCGTTGACCTGGCGGGGGACGTGCCAGCGGTGCTGCGACACGGCAAGGGCATCGCGAGCGATTTCATAAAGTAAGTACTAAGGTGTGAGCGAGCCGCGTATAATGACGCGATGCAAGAATACTCGCTGGTTCAGCAGGCGATCCTGATAGCGCTACCGGTCCTGCTGGCGATCACCCTGCACGAGGCATCTCACGGCTACGTCGCACGACACTTCGGCGATCGAACGGCGGAAATGCTCGGACGCCTGAGCCTCAATCCCGCCAAGCATATCGACCCCATTGGCACAATCGCGGTGCCCTTGCTGATGTTGATAACGACGCGGGCTGCTCTTGGTTATCCGCTGTTGTTTGGCTGGGCCAAGCCCGTTCCGGTGGCCAGCCGCAACCTGCGAAATCCGCGACGCGACATGGCGATCGTGGCGGCGGCTGGTCCCGTTGCAAATCTGGTGATGGCGCTTGCCTGGGCCCTGCTGCTAAAAGCCTCTATTGTCATCGGCCCGGCGCAGAGCGGATTCTGGACCGATGCCCTGAGGGACATGGCGGGCATCGGTATTTATTTTAATTGTCTGCTCGCGGTCTTCAATATGTTGCCGATTCCGCCGCTGGACGGCGGGCGGGTCTTGAGCAACCTGCTGCCGCCGCGCTGGTCCGACCAGGTCGACAGGGTGGAACCCTACGGGCTTTTTATTGTGCTGGGGCTGTTGCTCACGGGCTTGCTCTGGCCACTGGTCGGGCCCGGAATACGCCTGACCCAGGAACTGGTCTTGAAGATGGTGGGCTTGTGAACGTGGAGAGAAGATGAGCGCAGCGGGACGAGGCATGAATCGCGTGGTTTCGGGCATGCGGCCAACCGGGCCGTTGCACCTGGGTCATTTGCATGGCGTGCTGCACAACTGGACACGCCTGCAGATTGAATACGAGTGCTTCTTTTTCGTGGCGGACTGGCACGCGCTCACCACGCATTACGAAGACCCCTTCGACATTGCCGATCACACCTGGCAGACCGTTATCGACTGGCTGGCGGCAGGTGTTAATCCTGAACAGGCGACCTTGTTTATCCAGTCGCGGGTCCCGGAACACGCGGAACTGCATCTGCTGCTTTCCATGATCACGCCGTTAGGCTGGCTCGAACGCGTGCCCACTTACAAGGACCAGCAGGAAATTTTGCGTGAGCGCGATCTCGCAACCTACGGTTTCCTCGGTTATCCGCTGCTGCAAAGCGCGGACATACTCATGTACCGGGCCGCCAAAGTACCGGTGGGAGAAGACCAGGTCGCGCACGTCGAAATGACCCGCGAGGTGGCGCGGCGTTTTAATCACCTGTTCGGTCGCGAACCGGGCTTCGAGGAAAAAGCGCAAAAGGCGGTGCGCAAGCTCGGCGCCAAAAACGCCAAGATCTATGAGCAGGCGCGCAAGCTCTACCAGGAGCAAGGGGATACGGCTGCGCTGGAGATCGGCCAGGCACTGCTGGAGCCATATCCTAACCTGACGATGGCCGACCGTGAGCGACTGCTGGGTTATCTGGAAGGGGGTGGGCGCAGCATTCTGGAAGAGCCAGCGGCCCTGCTGACGCCAGTGCCAAAAATGCCGGGACTCGATGGTCAGAAGATGTCCAAGTCATATGGCAACGCGATTCATCTGCGCGAAGATGCAGACTCGGTGAGCAAGAAAATCAAAACTATGCCGACCGATCCCGCGCGAGTCCGGCGTACGGATCCGGGCGATCCGGAAAAATGCCCGGTCTGGCCGCTGCACAAGGTATATTCAGACACCAGCACCCGGGAATGGGTGAAGAAGGGGTGCACGACTGCCGGGATAGGTTGCCTGGAGTGCAAGCAAAAGGTAATTGACAAGGTCCAGGCCGAACTCGATCCAATCAGGGAGCGCGGTCAGCAGTTCGCAGATTCACCGGAGATGGTCCGCACCCTGATTGCGGAAGGCAACGAGAAAGCACGGGACGAAGCGCGTGACACAATTGCCGAAGTGCGTGCGGCAATGGGACTGAAATAAGCAATGGCTGAAACAAAACCACAGGCCCCGGCAGGGACGGCGATCGAGCCGGAAGACGCAGGCAAGCCGTCGCAGGCCGAAATGCCCTTCGCGATAGTGGAGGGCGAGGCCTACACTGAACTACCCAGCGACCTTTATATACCGCCCGATGCCCTGGAGATTTTCCTGGAAGCCTTCGAGGGGCCGCTGGACCTGTTGCTGTACCTGATCAAGCGACAGAACATAGACATTCTTGATATCCCGATCGCTGACATTACGCACCAGTATGTGCAATACATCGAACTCATGGAGGTACTGCAACTGGAACTGGCCGGTGAGTACCTGCTGATGGCGGCAATGCTCGCGGAGATCAAGTCGCGCATGTTATTGCCGCGGCCGGAAGGCGAGGAAGGTGAAGAAGACGATCCGCGTGCAGAACTCGTTCGTCGCTTGCAGGAGTACGAGAGGTTCAAGCAGGCGGCCGCCGACCTGGACGAATTGCCACGGCTGGAGCGCGATATCGTGCCAGCGCGGGCGGAGGTCGTGGAGCTGCGGCTGGTCAAGACACTGCCCGACGTGTCTATCAAGGAACTAATGGTGGCTTTCAAGGAGGTGATGGCGCGGGCAGAAATGTTCAGCCATCACCATATCGCTCGGGAGACCTTGTCGATGCGCCAGCGCATGACCGAAGTTTTGAGCGCGCTGCAAGGTGGCGATTTCGTGGAATTCCCGCGGCTTTTCAAACCCGAAGAGGGCCGTATGGGTGTGGTCGTTACGTTTATTGCCATCCTTGAGCTGATGCGGGAGTCAGTGCTGGAACTCGTGCAGGCGAAGCCCTTCGGGCCAATGCATGTACGTGCCATCATTACCGAGGGTAAAGAGGCAATTGACGATACGTTTGCACAAGACGCGGCCAGCAACGAGAATTGACCCATTCCGGGCGTGGCTTTTGCCCGGCGCGACTTACCAGGACTGCCATGGATCCGATCAAGATCAAGACTATCGTCGAAGCCGCCCTGATGGCGGCGGGCCGACCATTGAGTGTTGAAGATTTGCAGGCTGTGTTCGGAGACTTTTCACAGCCCGAGCGCAAGCAAATACAGGATGCGGTCAAGGCCCTGCAAGAGGACTACGATGGGCGTGCCATTGAGATCAAGGAGGTTGCCAGCGGTTTCAGGGTCCAGGTCAGGACCCGATACACCGAGTACATATCCAGGCTGTGGGAGGAGAAGCCACCACGCTATTCCCGTGCGCTGATGGAGACGCTTGCGCTTATTGCCTATCGTCAACCCATAACCCGCGGTGAGATCGAGGAGGTACGTGGCGTCACGGTGAGCACCAACATGGTGCGCACACTGCTGGAACGCAACTGGATCAGGGTAATTGGCCACAAAGACGTGCCCGGGCGCCCGGCAATGTTCGGCACTACCCGGGAATTCCTGGACTACTTCGGCCTCAAAAAGCTCGATGAACTGCCCAGCCTGCGGGAGCTGCAGGACATCGAGGACCTGAGTGTGCAGCTGGAGTTTGCCACGGGCGATGAAGGTGAAGGCGCAGCGAATGCGCCTCTTGCCGATGCTGTGGAAGAGGACGCGAACAATGCGTCGGGCAATGATTCAGCAGAAGCCGCTGGTGATCGCCGGGCGCCGCGGATGCAACTGGTGTCCAATCAGCGCGATAACGATGCGTCCGCAGAAGATGAAAAAGCATCGGCGGGCGACGAGTCCCGCGCCGACGTCATCTCCAGTTCGTGATTGCATGTCCGGCGACAGAATCCAGAAGGTGCTGGCGCATGCCGGACTCGGCTCACGGCGCGAAGTAGAAGGCTGGATCGCTGACGGTCGATTAACCGTCAACGGTCGCCCGCCTGAACCGGGCGCGCGGATTTCCGGGCAAGAAAAATTGTGCCTCGACGGCAAGCCGCTCAAACTCCCTACACAGGTCGCTGCCAGTGGTCGGGTCATCGCTTATCACAAACCTGTTGGCGTGATCTGTTCGCGCAAGGACCCAGAGGGACGACCATCCAGCTTCGATGACCTGCCCCAGATCAGGGGCGGGCGCTGGATCTCAGTCGGGCGCCTCGATATCAATACCTGCGGCTTGCTGTTGTTTACCAATGACGGTGATCTCGCCAACAAGCTGATGCATCCTTCAAGCCAAGTGCGCCGGCAGTATGCCGTGCGTGTTCTTGGACGACCAACATCTGAAGATCTGCAGAAACTAGTAAAGGGCGTGCAGCTGGAAGACGGCCCGGCGCGATTTGAGAAAATTACCGAGGGCGGCGGCGAAGGCGCCAACCGCTGGTTCGACGTTGTGATTCGCGAAGGGCGCAAGCGCGAAGTGCGGCGATTGTGGGAAGCGCTGGGTTACAAAGTAAACCGCCTGATCCGCACGCATTTCGGTCCGGTGCGTCTGCAACGGGAGCAGAAACCGGGTACCACCCGTGAGCTAAGCGCTGGAGAAAAGAAAAATCTTTACGAGGCTGCGGGTTTGCCGGCACCGGTTATTGCCGTGCGCAAGCCGGCGCCCAGGCGCAAGACCATGCGAGCGCGTCACCGGGGTCCACGTCAGCGCTAGCAAGAAAACTGCCACGCGCCGTGGTTTCGAATCAGGCGCTTGCAGTTCTTGCTCTTGAGATATATCCATTACGGATATAGTATTGCGGCATGGCAAAGCGCATGTCTAATACACCTCTCACGCCGGCGGTGCTGCATATCCTGCTTGCGCTTTCTACGCAATCGCGGCACGGCTATGGAATCATGAAGCAGGTTGCAGCAGAGTCACAGGGAAAAGTGAAGATGGGGCCGGGCACCCTTTACGGTTCGATTGCTCGCATGATCAAGGCGGGTCTGATATGCGAGAGCGACGAGAGGGCAGACCCGGAAATGGATGACCGGCGGCGGGTCTACTACAGGATTACCGGGCTGGGCGAAAAAGCGCTTGCTGATGAGTTGCAGCGATATCATGAAGTCGTGGCGGTCGCCAGGAAAAAGAGGCTGTCGCCGGGTTTCCTTGCCTATGGCACGTGAACGTTCTCTTCGATGCTTGCGAAGCTGCTACGCGAGGCTGCTTCGCCTGTACCCAAAGCACTTCCACGAGCGCTTTGGAGCGCCGATGGAGCAGGCCTTCAACGATCTGCTGACGGAGCGCGCAAGAGAAAAAAATGGGCTGCATGGCTTTGCTGTGTGGATATTTGCCGAAACTTTCACTGCAATTGTCGGAGAGAACATGACAGTTATAAAGAGGCAAAACAGGGGCATATTCCGCATTGCGCTTGTGGCAGGGCTCATTCTGCTACTACCCTTAATCGCGATGCAGTTCACCGATGAAGTCAATTGGAGTCTGGGTGATTTTATTATTGCCTTTGGCCTGCTGTTCGGCGCTGGTCTCACCTACCAGCTGATAGCGCGCAAGGCAGAGGATATCTTTTACCGAACAGCAGTTGGCATTGCGGTCGGGACGGCACTCTTTCTTGTCTGGGCGAATCTGGCCGTTGGCATAATCGGGAACGAAAACAATCCCGCAAACCTTATGTACTATGGCGTTCTTGCCGTCGGCATCATAGGTGCGGTGTTGGCGCGTTTTCAGCCGCGTGGAATGGCCCTTGCATTGGTCGCGACGGCGGTCGCTCAGACATTGGTGACTGTTATCGCCCTGATTGCGGGATTGACCGACAGCATGGGCACCCTTTTAATAACGGCAATATTCTTGGTGCTGTGGCTGGCATCGGCCTGGCTGTTTCGTAAAAGCGGCGAGGAAGCTCTCCGGCGGGCATAGCTCACTCGGCTTCTGGTCTGAAGCTGTCTTGCTTAAAGGCCGGCTTATGGCTACTGGATGTCGAAGTGTTTACCGCTGACACCTTTGCTGGCCGGACCCAGCAGGTATATATAGGGTGCCGTAATAGCCTCGGGCTTCACTAAAGTGTCCCGGTCCTCTGCCGGATATGCCGCGTTGCGCATGGCGGTGCGTACCGGGCCAGGGTTTATGGTGTTCACGCGTATACCGGTATTGGTTTCGGTCTCGTCCGCGAGGGTCTCCGCCAGGTTTTCAAGACCCGCCTTGGAAGCTGCATAGGCACCCCAGTAAGCGCGCCCGCTATGGCCCACGCCACTGGATGTAAACAGCACGGATGCTTCACTGGCTTGCTTGAGCAGCGGCAGGCAGGCACGCGTCAGCATGAATGCCGCGGTCAGGTTCACCTTGAGTGTGTTCTCCCAGGTTGATACCGAGTAATGTTCAATCGGCGAGCGATCGCCGAGTATCCCGGCATTGTGCAGCAGACCGTCCAGGCGCCCGAAGTCCTGGGCTATGCCTTCGCCGATGGCCATGAATTCCGGCCACTGAGCCCGGGCAAGGTCGAGAGGGCAGATCGCGGGCTCGGCATGCCCCGCGCCCACGATCTCGTCGTAGGTGTTTTCCAGTTTCCGCTGGGTACGCCCCAGCAGGATTAGCTGGGCACCATGATCGGATAGCGCCAGGGATACGGCTTTGCCGATGCCGTCTCCTGCGCCGGTCACCAGGATTACCCGCCCTTTTAATTCATCGGCGGCGGGTGCGAAATCTGGAATACGTCGGCTCATAAAAATAACCTATTGCGGCCAGGCGGGAAGTTTGCCACGGCTGGCGCGTCTTGCGCTGCGCCAGGCGAGGATCAGGCTTGAAAATTGCGATGGTGTTGCATCCGATTGACCGTCACGCATGGCAGCGAGTCTCACGCGCAGCAGTGCCGCCATGACCAGTAGCGGCAAGAATTCTGCCCTCAAAGAGACCGGTATAGTTGCTAAAGCTCTTCCCATCACCGCATGTTGCCGGCCTGCCAGTTGCCCTAACATTGCACTGCTTTCATTCGCTGAATCAAAGCCCGTTGCGCACTGGTGCCCGGCTGCCAGATTCTTGACCAGATAGCGCGCGCGGCCAATTTCCGTTGCCACGTCAGAACACGGACCGGTACTTGCACTGCTGTTGCTCAAGATCCCCGCTATCTGCTCAATCATGGCGCCACTGCTCGCGGCATGCTCGAGCAATTCATCAGGAGTACCTGGCAGATTTTGACTGGCCTCGCGCACAACCGCAGCAAACTTTTTTAATACCGGCGCCGGGGATAAATGCTTCTCTGCAAGGCATGCATGGGCGGCACGAGTAACGGGGTGGGTGGGCTCGCCATGACCAAGCCGCTCCATTTCAGCCGCCCACCAGCTGAGCTTTGACAGACGCACTTGCGACTCCATGGACTGGCTGGACAATTGCGACAGCAGATGCTCGAGGGCCAGCAGTACGCGCACGTTTTCGCGTTCGTCCGCCGGCGTGAACAACAACATGAAATGATCAGGCGTTCCCGCGCGAGCAACGCCTGCGAAGTACCCCGGGTCCAGGTTCATGCCGGCGCGTGAAGGTGATCGGTCAGTCTTCGGAATCAACGGGTTCGGCGAGCTTGCGCGGTGCTTTTTCCAGTGGCTGCAGTTCGGGGACTTCGCTGCGCGATTGCACACCCATTTCCACAAAGCGTCTCGCCGAAGGCAGGACGCTGCGTTCCAGGCTGCCCACTGCCGCATTGAATGCGTCAATGCTGCCTCCCAGCTGCCGCCCCACCTTGGCGAGATGATTGCCGAAGGTTGCCAGCCGGCCATACAGCTCTTCGCCGAGGTCGCGAATGCGCTCCGCGTTTTCGGCGAGAGAAATCTGGCGCCAGCCATAGGCCACTACCTTGAGCAGTCCTACGAAACTCGTGGGCGTCGCGAGCAGCACTTTTTGCTGCATGGCTTTTTCCTGCAGATCAGGCAATCGATCCAGGGCGGCCGCCAGGAATTGTTCACCGGGGATGAACAGGATCACGAATTCCGGGCTGCGCGCGAACTGGTCCCAGTACGCTTTTTTAGCGAGCTCGCTCACGCGCTCGCGCACATGCCTTGCGTGACGGTCTAATTCGGCTTCGCGTACAGTTTCGTCTGTAGCCTCCATGGCCGCCAGATAGGCATCTAATGGCGTTTTGACATCCACTACCAATACGCGTTCGTCCGGCATACGAATCAGCATATCAGGACGCTGCAGGCTGTCGCCCTTGCCGGAAGTTTCCTGCTCATAAAAATCACAATGTTCGACCATGCCGGCAAGCTCGGCCAGACGTCGCAAAGTCATTTCGCCCCACTGACCGCGGACCTGTGGACGGCGCAGGGCGTTGACGAGGTTGCGCGTCTCGGTCTGCAGTTTGTGTTGGCCTTCGGTCATGGATTTCAGCTGCTGGTCGATATTGCCAAACGCATGCTGGCGCGCTTTTTCCATTTCCAGGATTTGATTTTCGGTCTTGTTGAGTGCTTCTGCAATAGGCTTGACCAGATTCTGGATGGCCTTTTCACGTTCACTCAATTCACTCTGGGCCACAGCCTGGTGCTTGCCCAGGTGCTCGCGGGCCAGGCGCAGGAAATTCTCGCTGTTGGCCTGCAGGCTTTTATCGGCCAGCTGGTCGAAGGAATTGGCCAGGCGTTCCAGTGCCAGGTCGAGCGCCGCTTTGCGCTCTTCTGCCAGCGCCTCTTCGTTTTTGAGCTTTTCGGACAATACGGCGTTGGCGGTTTCCAGGCGCCTGATGGCGGGGCCGCGCATCAGCAGCCCTATGAGCAAGCCCAGCAATGCCCCCAGCAAAGCAGACCCGATGCTGTAAAGCACCAGGGGGTCAGCGAGCCAGTTTTGCATCGTGTTCATCGGTTCTGGTTTTGTGTTCCAGCCAGTCAAGAATTTCCCTGGGATGCTCGATCATGCCATCGGCCTGCCAGGATGCGGGGTCGTCGTCAGTTAAAATATAGCCATACAGTGCGGCCACCGTGCGCATGCCGGCGGCGCGACCCGCAATAATGTCACGCTCGGCATCGCCGACGTAAAGACAATGTGTGGGCGGCAGGGCCAGGACTTCACAAGCATATAACAAGGGCATCGCGTGTGGCTTGCTCCTGGCAACAGTATCGCCACTTACGACACAGGCGGCCCGCTTGTTCAGGCCTAGCGCTTCGATCAAGGGCACCGTAAACCTCGCTGGCTTGTTGGTGACGATGCCCCAGTGCCTGCCCGATTGCTCAATCGATTGCAGCACTTCCTCCATGCCGGCGAACAACCTGGTGCCTTCGCTGAGCTGTCTGGCATAGGCCTCGAGAAACCGGTCGATCAGCAAGTCGACCTGGTCGCTGTCGGCGTCAGGAAATCCGAGCTTCACCAGCGCGCGCGAGCCGTGCGACACATGCGGTCTGGCGTGTGCAAAAGAGATTTCACGCGTACCCATTTCGGCGCACAGACGATTGAGTGCCGCAATCATGTCGGGCGCAGTATCGGCCAGCGTGCCGTCGAGATCGAACAGTACCGCCGCGCAGTTAACGGTGCCGCTGCTCATGAAGGCCGCCGGAAGTGCATGAGATAGTTGACATCTACATCGTCGCCCAGCGAATACACGCCGGTAAGAGGGTTGAACTGCATCCCGGTGATGTCCATGAGCTCAAGACCCGCATTGCGCGCCCATGTTTCGAGTTCCGACGGTTTCACAAACTTGGCATACTCATGGGTCCCCCGAGGCAACAATCTCAGCACATACTCTGCACCAACAATCGCGAGCAGCCAGGCTTTGGCGTTGCGGTTAATGGTCGAGAAAAAGACCTGGCCGCCAGGGCGCACCAGCGTCTTGCAGGCCTGGACAACGTGTGCCGGCGAGGGCACATGCTCCAGCATTTCCAGGCATGTGACCACGTCGAAATGTCCGGGTGATTCGGTGGCGAGTTGCTCGGCCGTGCACCTGCGGTAATCAACCTCGAGGCCTGATTCCAGCAGGTGCAGACGGGCCACGGCCAGCGGCGCTTCGCCCATGTCGATACCCGTTACCGTCGCCCCGCCGGCCGCCAGCGCCTCGGTCAGGATGCCACCGCCACAGCCGACGTCAACAATGCGTTGTCCCTTGATAGTCGCGCGGCGCTCGATCCAGCCCATGCGCAAAGGGTTAATTTCGTGCAATGGCTTGAAATCACCATGCCGGTCCCACCAGCGGGCCGCCAGCGCATCGAAACGCGCGATTTCTTGCGGGTCTACGTTGTCTGTTGTGTTGCCCATGATTCTCAATTCATCATGCGTCCACGCCAGCCATGCGCTTTTTGGACAATTGCTTCGGGATCGAGGCGCGTGAATTTACCGTCGGCCAACTGGCGATTGCCGCCTATCCATACGTCACTGACCTGGTCCCTGGAAGCAGCATAAACGATCTGTGAGACTACATTGCTGAGCGGCTGCGTGTGGACGGTGGCGAGGTCGATGCAGCACATATCGGCCCATTTGCCGGCCTCCAGCGATCCGGTTTCCGTGGCCAGCCCAAGCGCGCGGGCGCCATGCAGGGTCGCCATACTCAGCGCCTGCTGTGCATCAATTACCGTAGCGTCGCCCGCAACCCCCTTGGCGAGCAGCGCGGCGCAGCGCATTTCTCCCAGCATGTCCAGGTCATTGTTGCTGGCGGCCCCGTCGGTGCCGATGGCTATGTTGATGCCAGCATCCGAGAGTTTTGCCACCGGGCAAAACCCGCTGGCGAGTTTCAGGTTGGACTCGGGGCAATGCAGCACGCTGCAGCCACGATCGGCCAACAGGGCCACCTCGTCGTCGTTGACCTGCGTGACATGTACCGCCTGCAGCAGCGGTGTAACCAGCCCCAGCTTGTCCATGCGTTCCAGCGGGCGCATGCCGTGCTCGGCCTCGCTGCCGGCAATTTCCTCCGCGGTCTCGTGCACATGAATATGCACCGGCCTATCGAGTTGGTCTGACAGTTGCGCAATCTTCCTCAGCGGCGCGTCCTTGACAGTATAGGGCGCGTGGGGTGCGAACGCAGTGCTGATGAGCGGGTGGTTTTTATAGGCATCATGAATTTCCAGTCCCTTGGAAATATATTCGTCTGCCTGCGATGCCCAGCTGGTCGAAAACTCAAGGACAATTAGCCCGACGCAGCAACGCATCCCCATCTCCGCAGACGTCTTGGCGATGACATCGGGATGAAAGTACATATCCTGGAAGCAGGTTGTACCACTGCGAATCATTTCAGCGATGGCGAGTTCGGTGCCATCACGCACGTAATCGGGGCCGACGATGCGTGCCTCGTTTGGCCAGATATGTTCTTCCAACCACGTCATGAGCGGCAAGTCGTCGGACATGCCACGCATCAGGCACATCGCCGCGTGTGTGTGCGCATTTACGAAGCCCGGCAGCAGGGCATGGGCGGGCTTTTGCACGCGTTGTGCCCCGGGGAATTTATTGCGGGCTTCCTCTATCGTACAGACTTCGACGATCCGACCCTGGCTCACTGCCACCGCGCCATGATCGATGACGCCGGCCGGCACGACGGGGATTACCCAACGCGCTTCGACGACCAGATCAGCGCTCTCAGTCATTAGCCGCCTCTTGAAACAAGTGCACATCCCGTTGCGGGTAAGGGATGCTGAGTCCGGCATTCTCAAGTTCGATTTTCATTTTGTGCAGCAGGTCACCCCGAGTCGCCCAGTAATCGGCAGTCATGACCCATGGGCGCACCGCGATATTTACGCTGCTGTCGGCCAGCTCGAGAACCATGATTACCGGTTCGGGTTCACGCAGCACGCGGTCTTCTTCACTGAGCACCTTTTCCATTATCGATTTTGCCTTGCCTATATCGTCGTCGTAGCCAATGCCCATAACAAGGTCGATGCGACGCGTGTCACGCGTCGTAAAATTCGTAATGTTGTCATCGAGGATTCGTTTGTTTGGAACAGTAATCTCCCGGTTGTCGCCGGTTCTGATCATGGTATTGAATACACGCACCTGCTCAACCACGCCGTTGACGCCACCGGCTTCTACAAAATCGCCACTTTTGAATGGGCGGAAAATCATCAGCATTACGCCGGCGGCAAAATTGGACAACGAGCCCTGCAGGGCCAGGCCGATGGCGAGGCCGGCAGCACCGAATACTGCAATCAACGAGGTCGTCTCGAAGCCAAGCGTATCGAGCGCCGCGATGATCACCATTGCGAGCAGTGCCGCGTACGCCATGTTGCTCAAGAATCCCGCCAGGGAAACGTCCATGCCAGCCCGGTCCATGAGTCTGCGCAGGGCGCGGGCGATTGCCTGAGCCACCCAGCGCCCAAGTACAAAAATCGCCAGCGCACCAACGATTTTCATGCTCCACGGAAGCAGCAGGGGTGTGAGAATTTCCGGGTCCAGGTAGTGCTTGATTTGCTCCATGTCATGACATCCGCTTGTTGGCTCGAGCGGTCAGCCGCAGTGGCTGGCCGCAAAAGCGGGACAGTGTAGCCCATAGCGCAGAAAAACGTCGATCAGGGCGGGTCTGCGAGGGCTGTCAGGCAGCAGTTTCACGCCCCCTTTAAGGCTGCGTCAGAACACCTGCCTGTGATAAACTGACGGGCTTGTAATTCGGGCACCGTGACGGGGCTCTGGGGGGCCCCGGCAGGGCGGTTCGAATCCAGCCTGCCGGGCCATTTGATGGCCGTCACCAAGCCGCAGAATTTTGGCTCAAGAACACAGATCCAAGCACGTATAAATGGCCGAAGTAGCGAGAGAAATCGTTCCCGTCAATCTCGAAGATGAGATGCGGCAGTCGTATCTCGATTACGCAATGAGCGTAATCGTGGGGCGCGCTTTGCCCGATGTCCGTGACGGTCTGAAGCCCGTGCACCGGCGCGTGCTGTTTGCGATGAAGGTGCTGGGTAACGACTGGAACAAAGGCTACAAAAAGTCGGCTCGCGTGGTCGGCGATGTCATCGGCAAGTACCACCCGCATGGCGACACCGCGGTGTACGACACAATCGTGCGCATGGCCCAGCCGTTTTCCATGCGCTACATGCTGGTGGACGGGCAGGGCAATTTCGGCTCGGTTGACGGCGATGCACCCGCCGCTATGCGTTACACCGAAGTGCGCATGGCGAAAATCGCCCATGAAATGCTCGCAGATATCGACAAGGAAACTGTCGATTTTATTCCCAATTATGACGAGACCGAGCATGAACCGGCAGTGCTGCCGACGCGCATTCCCAGCCTGCTGGTTAACGGTTCGGCGGGCATCGCAGTTGGCATGGCAACCAACATCCCGCCGCACAATCTCGGCGAAGTCATCAATGCCGCCGTCGCTTTGCTCGAGGACCCGGATATTGCTCTCAAGGATCTGATGGAGCATTTGCCCGGGCCGGACTTTCCCACTGCAGGTTTTATCAACGGCGCAGAGGGTATCTACCAGGCCTACCGAACTGGCCGCGGCCGAGTCTATGTTCGTGGGCGTACCCACATCGAAGATCGCGAGCATGGCCGGCAGTCCATAATCGTTACCGAGCTGCCTTACCAGGTCAACAAGGCACGCTTGCTGGAGAAGATTGCGGAACTGGTCAAAGACAAGAAGCTGGAAGGGATCAGCGAACTGCGCGACGAGTCCGACAAGGACGGTATGCGCATGGTGATCGAGTTACGCAGGGGTGAAGTGCCCGAGGTTGTGCTCAACAATCTCTATAAGCAAACCATGCTGCAGAGCGTATTCGGCATCAACATGGTTGCGCTGATCGATGGCCAGCCGCGGATCCTGAGCCTGAAGGAAATCCTCGAGGCGTTCCTCCGTCATCGCCGTGAGGTGGTGACGCGGCGCTCGATATTTGAGTTGCGCAAAGCGCGCGACAGGGCGCACGTCCTCGAAGGCCTGGCGATAGCGCTGGCTAACATCGACGAAATCATCGCATTGATCAAGGCCGCTCCTTCGCCGCTGGAAGCGCGCAGCGCACTCGTTGCGCGAACCTGGCCGCCAGGCATGGTGACCGACCTGATTGCACGCAGCGGTGCGAAGGCCACGCGCCCAGAAGGCTTGTCCCCATCACTGGGGTTAAGCGACGACGGATATCGCCTGTCAGAGACCCAGGCCCAGGCAATTCTGGACCTGCGCCTGCATCGTTTAACCGGCCTGGAACAGGAAAAGATTGTTAATGAATACAAAGGGATAATTGATACTATTAAGAGCTTACTTGAGATACTGCAGGACCCCGACAGGCTGGCTGCCGTGGTCCGGGATGAGCTGCTCGAAGTGCGCGACGCTTATGCCGATAAACGGCGCACAGAAATCGTCAAAGATCATCTTGACCTGACCATGGAAGACCTCATCACCGAGGAGGATGTCGTGGTCACGCTGTCGCACACGGGTTACGCGAAATCACAGCCGGTGAGTGCCTATCGGGCACAAAAGCGTGGCGGTAAAGGCAAGTCGGCCACGCAGGTCAAGGATAAGGATTTCATCGACCAGATGTTCGTAGCCAGTACCCACGATACGCTCCTGTGTTTCTCGAGCCAGGGCAAGGTCTATTGGCTCAAGGTTTATGAATTGCCACAGGCCAGTCGCAGCGCCCGTGGCAAACCTATGGTCAACCTGCTGCCGCTGGAACAGGATGAGCGTATCAACGCGGTCTTGCCCATTCGCGAGTTCGAACAAGGCAAATTCGTTTTCATGGCGACCGAGCTTGGCACGGTCAAGAAAACGCCGCTCACGGCCTTCTCGCGTCCACGTGCTACCGGCATCATTGCTGTGGGCCTGAAAGACAAGGATCGGCTGGTGGATGTCGGCATTACCGACGGCCAGCGCGACATCATGATGTTTTCCAGCAGCGGCAAGGCAATTCGCTTCAGTGAACAGGACGTGCGACCCATGGGCCGCACGGCCGGCGGCGTGCGCGGAATCAAGCTTGCCAAGGGCCATATTGTAAGAGCTTTGCTGATACTCGAACGTGAGGCGCTGCTGGTGGCGACCGAGAACGGTTTTGGCAAGCGCACGCTGGTAAGTGAATTCTCGGTACAGGGACGCGGCGGCCAGGGCGTTATCGCCATCCAGGCATCCAAGAGAAATGGCGCGCTGGTGGGCGCCCTGCAGGTCGACGCTGACGACGAGGCCATGTTGATCAGCAGTGGCGGCACCCTGGTCAGGACGCCGGTTGCCGATGTGTCCCTGCTTGGGCGTAACACCCAGGGGGTTAAGCTCATCCGCCTGGGAGATGACGACAAGTTGGTAGGCCTGGAAGCCATCGTTGCCCTGGGCGACGAGAACGGTAACGATGATGACGACAGCGAAGAGTAAGCGGTTGCTGCCGTTTCGCCGCATTCTGATTCTCGTTGCTCCAACAATGTCCCTGGAAACCTCAAGGTGAGCAGAGTATTTAATTTCAGCGCCGGCCCGGCGGTGCTGCCAGAGGCCGTGCTGGAACGCGCACGCGCCGAACTCACGGACTGGCATGGCACCGGGATGTCGATAATGGAAGTGAGTCATCGCGGGCCACAATTCGCCGAGGTCGCCGAAAAAAGCGAGTCTGACCTGCGCCGGCTGCTTGAATTGCCAGATGATTTTGCGGTGTTGTTTTTGCAAGGTGGTGCGAGCACCCAGTTTGCAGCGGTGCCGATGAACCTGGTCGCCCCAGACCAGGCAGCCGCCTACGTGAACACCGGCAGCTGGTCCAGGAAAGCAATCGCCGAGGCGCAGAAATTCTGCGAAGTACGGGTGGTCGCCGACGCACAAGCATGCGCGTATTCGGACATCCCTGCGGCGACAGAGTGGCTTGATGCCGGGGACGCTGCCTATGTGCACTTTACGTCCAACGAGACTATCGGTGGTGTCGAATTCATTTCGCTGCCCGATATTCCGCAGCCGCTGGTCAGCGATATGTCGTCAAACTTCCTGTCCCGTCCCATGGATTTCTCGCGCTTTGACGTCGTGTATGCGGGTGCGCAAAAGAACATCGGGCCGGCGGGCCTTACGGTGGTGCTGGTACGGCGCGAGTGCCTGGATCGCCGCAGCGGGTCGGCCTTGCCTGGCACGCTTGATTACAGGGCTATGGCCAAGGCAGGGTCAATGCTCAATACGCCTCCAACTTTCGCCTGGTACATGGCGGGCCTGGTATTCGAGTGGTTGCTGGAGCAGGGCGGCCTGACTGCAATGGCGAAAATCAACGATCAAAAAGCAGAAATGCTATATGGCTATATCGACCAAAGCGGTTTCTATTCAAATCCGGTCGCTGTAGCCTGCAGGTCACGCATGAACGTGCCGTTCACGCTGGCCGATGACTCACTGGATGGAAAATTTCTCGAGGAAGCATCCCAAATGGGGCTGGAGAATCTGAAAGGACATCGTTCGGTGGGCGGCATGCGTGCGAGTATTTACAATGCCATGCCTGTGGAAGGTGTAGCAGCACTCATTTCATTCATGCAGGATTTTCAAGCGAGGAACGGTTAATGGAGGCGGTCAAGAACAAGGCAATGAATCCGGAGCAAACATTCAGGATACGGGTGCTGAACAATATTTCTCCTGTCGGCTTGCGTAAGTTGCCGGTGGAAAAATATGTGATTGAAAGTGAGACTGACCGGCCGGACGCGATCCTGCTGCGTTCATTCAACATGCACGGTATGGAGATTCCCACTTCCCTCAAGGCGGTTGGGCGAGCCGGCGCCGGCGTCAACAATATCCCTATCGATGAATTGAGCAAACGCGGGGTACCAGTCTTTAATGCGCCGGGCGCTAACGCCAATGCAGTGAAAGAACTCGTGATTGCGTCGATGTTTTTGTCAGCCCGCAATATATGCCAGAGCTGGGATTACGTTCGCAACCTCGATGAAGCAGATCCCGCGAAGCTGGAGAGGCTGGTAGAGCAAGGCAAGAAAACATTTGTTGGCTTTGAATTGCCGGGCAAGACGCTGGGTGTGGTGGGTCTCGGAGCCATTGGCGTGGAGGTTGCCAACGCCGGCCTGGCTCTGGGCATGAACGTGCTGGGTTTCGACCCCGCGATGACCGTGCAACGCGCCTGGCAGTTATCGGCAGGGGTGCAGCAGGCCAGTAATATAGAAGACTTGTTCGCGCGCAGCGATTTCGTCACCGTGCATGTACCACTGCTGGACGCCACCCGTGCCATGGTCGGAGATGCGCAGATTCGGCGCATGCCACGCCGCGCCATTCTCATGAATTTTGCAAGGGGGCCAATCGTCGACGAAGCTGCGGTGCTCAAAGCGCTTGATGAAGAGCGCATCGGAGGCTATGTCTGCGATTTTCCCAGCGTCGCCAACAAGAATCATCCTGGCGTGATCGCTCTGCCGCACCTCGGCGCTTCGACCGGGGAAGCCGAAGAAAACTGTGCGGCGATGGTGGCTGCCAATGTCAGGGAATTCCTGGAAGATGGCAACATCAGGCATTCGGTAAATTTTCCCGATGCAATTATGCCGCGGGCAGGCGGCTACCGGCTTGCAGTGGCCAACGCCAACGTGCCGAATATGGTGGGCCAGATTTCCACTTGCCTTGCGGATGCGGGCCAGAACATTGTGGACCTGCTCAACAAGTCCAGGGGCGATGTGGCTTACACGCTGGTTGACGTGGAAAATCCCGTAGCAACCGACACTCTTGACCGGATCTGTGCGATCGAAGGCGTGCTGTCTGCGAGGCGACTGGGCTGAAAATATGTCAGGGGACGACCGGAAAGTGCGTGCGCAGGATGGAGTTAGCGGCATCGAAGAACTGCGCGAAAAAATCGATAAGCTTGACGGACGTATTCAGGCGCTGATCAACGAACGCGCCGGCCTTGCCCGAGAAATGGCAGAAGCCAAACGAGACGCGCCACGGTCTATCGACTTTTATCGCCCCGAGCGTGAGGCACAGGTGCTCAGGCGGGTGCTGGAGCGCAACGAGGGGCCGCTTCGTGATGAGGAAATGTTGCGCCTGTTTCGCGAAATCATGTCTGCCTGCCTGGCCCAGCAGGAACCGCTCAAGGTCGCGTATCTGGGTCCCGAAGGCACCTTTACCCAGGCTGCTGTAAAGAAGCACTTTGGTCATTCGGTGCGCGACTTGTCGCTGGCCAGCATCCCCGAAGTCTTTCACGAGGTCGAGTCAGGTGTGGCCGATTTCGGCATTGTGCCAATTGAGAATTCCACCGAAGGCACAGTCAGTAATACGCTGGATATGTTCATGAGTTCGCCGCTGATGATCTGCGGCGAAGTGGAATTGCGCATTCGTCAGCACTTGCTGGCCCGGGCGCCTGATTTGCAGAATGTGCGAAAGGTATACTCGCATCAACAGTCGCTGGCCCAGTGCCGCGCGTGGCTCAAAGAGACTTTGCCCGGGGTCGAGTGCGTGGCAGTGAGCAGCAATGCCGAGGGCGCAAGGCGGGCGCGCGACGAACAAGGCTCGGCTGCCATCGCCGGAAAGGCGGCCGCAGAAATTTACGGTCTGAATCGGGTAGTCTCGAACATCGAGGATCGCCCCGACAACACCACTCGCTTCCTGGTGATAGGCCGCGAGATATTTTCGCCCAGCGGTCATGATAAAACTTCATTATTGCTGTCCGCGGACAACCGCCCGGGTGCACTACAAAACTTGCTGCAGCCTTTTGCGCGTCACAATATCAGCATGAGCAAGATCGAGTCGCGCCCTTCAAGGCGCGGCAAATGGGACTACGTCTTTTTTATCGACATCGAAGGGCATGCGGATGAGGAGCGCCTTAAACCGGCGTTAGAGGAACTAAAAGAAGCCGCTTCCTTGTTTCGGGTTCTTGGTGCTTATCCGAGTGCCGTGCATGAGGACATCGAAGAATGAATATCAGCACATGCAGCAGTATCTCGCGAGCAGCCAACAATTCCGACGAGGACAGCTGATATGGCCATGTCCTGCCATGATCTGGCCGTTCCCGGCATCAAGAGCCTGAAGCCCTACCAGCCCGGCAAGCCCATCAGTGAGCTGGAAAGGGAATACGGTGTCAGCAACATCATCAAACTCGCATCCAACGAGAATCCTCTGGGGCCGTCACCCATGGCGCAAAAAGCCATCAGTGACAGTCTTGCGGACCTCGCCCTGTATCCGGATGGTAACGGCTTCGGATTAAAGCAGGCCCTGTCGGCGCGTCATGAAGTTGCCCAGGACAGCATCACACTTGGCAATGGCTCCAATGATGTCATTGTGTTGCTGGCCGAGGCTTTCCTGCAACCTGGATCGGAAGCCGTTTATTCGCAGTATGCATTCGCGGCTTATCCCATTGCGGTGCAGTGCACCGGGGCGACCGCGCGAGTAGCCGCTTGTAACAGTTCCTCGTCCCCGGCACCTATGGGGCACGATCTGGATGCGATGGCGGAACTGATTAGCGCCAGGACGCGCCTCGTTTTCATAGCCAATCCCAACAACCCGACCGGCACTTGGCTGCCGGCCGGGGCGCTGCGCAGATTTCTGCAGGCCGCACCCGACCATGTCATCGTGGTGGTTGACGAGGCCTACTGGGACTATGTCGAAGAACCGGACTACCCGGACACCACACAATGGCTGGCCGACTTCCCGAATCTCGTGGTGACCAGGACTTTCTCCAAGGCTTTCGGGTTGGCGGGACTGCGCGTCGGTTATAGCATCAGCAGTCCTGAGATTGCCGATCTGTTGAACCGTGTGCGCCAGCCATTCAATACGAGCATTCCGGCACAGGTAGCCGCACTGGCCGCCTTGTCAGACCACGAACATATGTCGCGATCGGTAAAGAGCAATTGCGACGGCCTGCAGCAGTTGTCCGCGGGTTTCAAAGATCTGGGTATCGATTATGTGCCGTCAGTCTGCAATTTTATTCTGGCCGATATGCAACGACCTGTGGCCGACATATTCGAGGCGCTGCTGCGCGCAGGTATTATCGTGCGCCCGGTCGGTAATTACGGGCTGCCAAACCATTTGCGCATCAGCGTAGGGCTACCCGAGGAAAACACCCGGTTCCTCGGTGCACTAGAATCCATCATGGCAGGGCTGGCCCCGGCCTGACATCTGCCTCTTTTGTAAGATTCACAAATAATGACTGCCCGTTTCCTCATCAGCCCCGGGGCAAGTCTGCGTGGGACGCTGCGCGTGCCCGGGGACAAATCAATCAGCCATCGCGCGGTCATTCTTGCGGGGCTCGCTGAAGGGACCAGCCACGTTGCAGGCTTTCTTGAGAGTGCTGACTGCCTGGCAAGCTTGCGTGCGATGCGAATGCTTGGCGTCAACATCGAAGCTGGCAGTGCGGGCGAGCTTGCGATCACGGGTCGTGCCGGCTCTTTGCTAGCGCCCGCCACAATCCTGGATCTCGGCAATGCCGGTACCGGCATGCGCTTGCTGGCGGGGGTGCTCGCTGGCCAGGATTTCGCTGCCACGCTGAGCGGAGATTCGTCGCTGCAGTCGCGGCCGATGCAGCGCATTATTGACCCGCTCGCGCTCATGGGCGCTCAAATCGACAGTGATTCCGGAAGGGCACCGCTGGTCATCCGGGGCAGGCGGCCACTGAAAGCGATCGATTATGCGATGCCAGTGGCAAGTGCGCAGCTCAAGTCCTGCCTCCTGCTTGCCGGCTTGTTTGCCGAGGGCACCACTGTTGTCCGCGAGCCTGCATCATGTCGGGACCATACCGAGCGAATGATGACTGCCATGGGAGCGCCAATAGATCGCGAGGATGGCGCTGTAAGCCTGGCCGGCCCGGCAACGCTCAAGGCCATCGATATCGAGATCCCCGGCGATTTTTCGTCAGCGGCTTTTTTCATAGCCATTGCGGCGGCGTCGCCCGGCGCTCACCTATCGCTGCTCGGTGTAGGCGTCAATCCCACGCGAACCGGAATGCTGGATATCCTGGCGGAGATGGGTGCTCGCATTACGCTTGAACAGCCACGTGAAATCGGCGGTGAGCCGGTGGCGGACCTGACAATTGAAGGGCGTGAATTGACCGGGATCGATGTCGATCCCGGACTGGTGCCCAATACCATCGATGAATTCCCGGTACTCTTCGTGGCCGCGGCACTGGCCAGGGGCCGCACCCGCGTTAGCGGCGCCGGAGAACTCAGGGTCAAGGAGAGCGACCGCATCGCCGCAATGGCGAGGGCACTGGAAGTACTTGGTGTACGTGTAGAGGAAACGCGGGACGGACTGGTTGTGTATGGCGCCGGCAAATTTACGGGTGGCATCGTCGACAGCTGTGGCGATCATCGGGTAGCAATGGCGCTGGCGCTGGCCGGGGCCGCAGCGCGTGAACCGATCGTGGTTTGTGACATTGAAAATATTGCCACCTCATACCCGCAGTTCGCTGCCCATGCCGCGGACATCGGACTGAAAATTTCTCTGCGGGAAAGTGGTGCAGAGGCGAGTCATGAGTGAAAAAGTACCGGTCATTGCCGTGGACGGCCCGAGCGGCTCAGGTAAGGGCACTATCAGCCGGCTTCTCGCGGAAGCCCTGGGCTGGCATCTGCTGGACAGCGGTGCGCTGTATCGTCTGACAGCCCTGGCGGCGTTGGATGCCAATGTCGATCCGCACGATGAGCAGGCTGTCGCCGAGCTTGCCGCCAACCTGGACGTGGGCTTTGAAAGTGACCACAAGGGCAGGGAACGCATCCTGCTCAATGGGCGCGACGTCACCCGCCGGATTCGCACTGAGCGCTGCGGCGCTGCGGCCTCCAAGGTGGCGCCCCTGGGCGAAGTTCGCAGCGCGCTGTCCAGGCTGCAACTGGGCTTTCGCAGGCCGCCCGGGCTGGTCGCGGACGGGCGCGACATGGGTACCGTGGTTTTTCCGGATGCCGAACTCAAGATATTCCTTACCGCCAGCGCGGACGAGAGGGCGGACAGGCGCTATAAGCAGTTGAAAGAAAAGGGTATTGGTGTTAGCCTTGCCGCCCTTCGCGAAGAGATCGCAGACAGAGACGAACGTGATCAGCACCGCGAAATCGCTCCCCTGGTACCCGCCGAGGACGCCCTTATCGTTGACACCACAGGTGTCGGCATCCGGCAAGTCTTCGAAACGATATTTGAGGAAGCACGAAATAAGTTTGCTGTCGGCGACAACGAGAATTGATACATCGCTGCCGCCGTAACTGACCCGTCTGGCAGGAAGCCAGGATATTTTAACAACCCGGAACCGGCAGGTATGCCGTACCGGTAATGACAGGTGGGCCCATAGGGGCCTTGGAACTTCAACCCATGACTGAAAGTTTTGCAGAATTACTTGAAGAAAGTTTAGCCAGCCAGAAATTCAAACCGGGCGCCATTCTTACCGCCAGCGTCGTTGATATCAGCCAGGACATGGTCACAGTCAACGCCGGCCTCAAGTCCGAAGCCGTTATCCCGGTAAACCAGTTTTATGATGAGAACGGAGAACTCGAAGTCGCCGTGGGCGACGAGGTCGAGGTCGCGCTAGACAGCGTTGAAGACGGCTTTGGCGAGACCCGTTTGTCGCGTGAAAAAGCCAAACGTGCGCGGACCTGGACGAGCCTCGAGGGGTCTTTCGAAAATGGCGAAATCATCAAAGGAACACTGAGCGGCCGCGTGAAGGGAGGATTCACCGTCGCCATAGACAATGTCAGCGCATTTCTGCCCGGCTCCCTGGTGGACGTGCGGCCCGTGCGCGACCCGGGCTACCTCGAAGGTAAACAACTCGAGTTCAAAGTTATCAAGCTCGATCGCCGGCGCAACAATATTGTGGTTTCACGACGGGCGGTAATGGAAGAAGAGTTCAGTGCCGAGCGCGAGGAACTCATGTCCGGCCTGCAGGAAGGTAAAGTGCTCAAGGGCGTCGTCAAGAATCTCACTGACTATGGTGCTTTTGTCGACCTCGGCGGTATTGACGGCCTCCTGCATATCACCGATATGGCCTGGAAACGTGTCAAGCATCCTTCGGAAATTGTCGAAGTTGGTAAAGAGATCGACGTCAAGGTGCTCAAATTCGACCGCGAAAAGATGCGCGTATCGCTTGGCATGAAGCAACTTGGTGACGATCCCTGGCAAGACCTGGCACGGCGCTATCCGCCCGACACCCGCATGTTTGGCAAGGTAACTAACATCGCTGACTACGGCTGCTTTGTAGAGATCGAGGATGGCGTTGAAGGCCTGGTGCACGTTTCAGAAATGGACTGGACCAACAAGAACGTTAATCCTTCAAAAGTCGTGCAGATCGGCGATGAAGTTGAAGTCATGGTTTTGGAAATCGACGAGGAAAGGCGTCGGATCTCATTGGGCATGAAACAATGCAAGCCGAATCCCTGGGCCGAGTTCGCCGCGAACTACAACAAGGGTGAGCGGGTGAAAGGACAGATAAAGTCCATCACCGATTTTGGTATCTTTATTGGCCTGGAGGGTGGCATCGACGGACTTGTTCACCTTTCGGATCTCTCCTGGGATGTTGCCGGCGAAGATGCGGTGAGAAACTTCAAGAAGGGTGATGAAGTAGAGGCTTCGGTACTCGCCATAGACCCTGAGCGCGAGCGTATTTCGCTCGGTATCAAGCAGCTGGACAAGGACCCGATGACTTCGTTCCTCGCCGAACATCCCAAGGGCAGCATGGTTAAGGGGACGGTCAAGGAAGTGGACGCCCGTGGAGCGATTGTTGACCTGGGTAATGGTATCGAGGGCAATCTGCGGGCCTCGGAGCTGTCGCGCGACCGCGTCGAAGATGCGCGCACAATTTTGAAGGCGGGCGACGATATAGAGGCGCGGTTCACCGGCGTTGATCGCAAGAATCGCAGCGTATCGTTGTCGGTGCGTGCCAAGGAAGCACACGAGGAAGCAGAAGCGGTCCAGAGCTACCAGTCAGGTTCCGAGACCCGCGGCAGCACCAGTCTTGGTGATTTACTCAAGGAGCACATCCCGAACAAGGATTGAGCAGGGCGGGCGGCCCTGTGACCAGGCAGAGCCGCCCGGCCATACTTCCCCCTAGACTATGTCAAAACGGGGCTTGCCCCGTAACGCATTGAAGTGTAAAAAGAATAGTTGGGGACATCAGGCAGCGACGGATAACTGAATAATGACAAAATCGGAACTCATCGAGGTCATTGCTCGCAAGCAAAAACACCTGCAGGCCAAGGATGTCGAGTCATCTGTAAAGCACTTGCTCGATATTATGAGCGACGCGCTGGCTAATGGTCAGCGGATAGAGATACGTGGTTTCGGGAGTTTCTCCCTGCATTATCGTCCCCCGCG
Organism: Gammaproteobacteria bacterium; assembly: GCA_041565075.1. Taxonomy (GTDB): domain Bacteria; phylum Pseudomonadota; class Gammaproteobacteria; order Steroidobacterales; family JABDLF01; genus JABDLF01. The sequence continues at coordinate 297 of JBFGOQ010000010.1, read as the reverse complement.
GATGGGGCGCAATCCCAAGACGGGCGAAGCCGTCGCGCTGGCAGGCAAGTATGTGCCACATTTCAAGCCAGGCAAGGACCTGCGTGAACGCGTCAACGCCGGTCGCCAAAACCCCATCAAGAACTGAGCGCGCAATTTTCGACGACTGCGTCGATAGCCGTGGCTGCGGTGTGTCCCTGATGATGCTACATTCCCTCTGGCAAACCGGGGGACCGCTATCGTGCTGAGGTTTATCGTTTATCTGCTCCTGCTCATACTGGTAGTTATTGTGGCAGCCAGTTTCGCGTCGCTCAATCC
>JBFGOQ010000009.1:0-53250 GCA_041565075.1 Gammaproteobacteria bacterium | reverse complement strand
TTAATGAACACCGCGTCCGGCAACCCAGCACTCGCAGAGCAATACCGGGACGCCGGCTACGCTGTCGTGCGTGGCTGCATCGATGCACAAAGCATGACGGTGATCAGGGATTACGCCTTGCTGCAGATTCAGAGTAACGGCTATTTCAATCAGGAACCGATTACCAAGAGTCTGGATCGCTACGCAGATGTCATGGCCGAAAGCCTGCTGCTCGAGCTGCAGCCCACTGTCGAGAGGTCGACCGGACGCGAGCTTTACCCCAGTTATTCCTGGCTACGCATTTATCGTCCGGGCTCAGATCTTCCCAGGCACATCGACCGCAAGGCCTGCGAAGTCAGCGCATCAATCACCGTCGGATTTGACGCCGATGAACAATGGCCGCTTTTTGTGCAAAGCAAAGGCGAAGATATTGCAATTGAACTGGCGCCCGGCGACCTGTTGATCTACGCCGGCTCGGACGTGCCCCACTGGCGGGAGACTTTCGCCGGCCGGTACTGGATCCAGGTGTTCCTGCATTACGTCGATCGGCAAGGCGACCAGATCGCTTATCGCTTCGATGGCAGGCCGGCGATCGGTGCGCCCAAAGAGCGCCATGCACCCCGATCAGGCGGGCGCAATAAACCTTGCCATTGCGGCAGCGGGCTCAAATACAAGCATTGCCACGGGCGCGTCACCGACTGAGCGGGTCATCCGCGATCACGGTAGCACCCTGCGGTGGACCGTTGCCCACGCGCTGACTTGCACGGGCCGCACACCAGCACACCAGCACCAGCCGTTCGCCTTCCTGGGTAGGCAGGGCACAGTGCAGGAAGCGATGATCAGATGGAAAAGCGACGAGCATGCCGGCCTTTGGGCTCAGGCGTAACCCGAAATTGGCAAATTCCAGATGACCGCCGGTGTAATCGTCGTTCAGGTACAAGAGAATACTGAAGTCGCGGTCGACGGCTCGCGACCAGCTATGGGAAGCTGGGTCCCAGTTTTCTGCATCGGCATGCGGACTGTAATGACCGCCCGCGCGATAACGCAATATTTCAGGCTTCTCATACCACTCTATTGCAGTGCCAAAATGCCGCCCGACCTGCTGAGTAAAAATATCACGCATCAGCGCGTGCACTTGTGGTGCTACGCCATCAATCTCGATGTAGTCGGTCACTCGGTCGGCCGAAAGCCGGGTCAGGGTTTTGCCCGCCCCCGCCCCGGCTGCCTGCACAGTCGAAGGCCGGCCCTGCTGGGCGCGGGCGTATTCGACAAGTTGTTCGCGCAACAGCGCAGGCAGGTAGTCCTCGATAACCACCAGGCCCGGCGGTAGCGAGCGCCGCGAAACATGCAGGCCGGGTGGGACGTCTGCAAGAATCCGGCGTTGCGCCTCGGCGCCGCGCAAGCCGCCGGCAATATACCCTTGTTCTGTGAATGGTGCGGGGTCGCTCATTATCCCTGGGAGCCGCCTTGGCGTCGCAGCGTCACATGTTGCGGCGATATTGTCCGCCGACCTCATACAAGGCATGGCTGATCTGACCCAGCGAGCAGGACCGGGTCGCCTGCATTAGCGCGGCAAACACGTTGCCGCCGCTGGCGGCCGCATGCTGCAGATCCCGCAGTGCCGGGCCCGACCTGTCAGCGTTGCGCGCCTGAAAATTCTTGCGCGCCGTCACCTGGCGCTGTTTTTCTTCTTCGGTAGAGCGGATCAATTCAGATGTCGAGATGTCGCCGGATTCCTCTGGCTTGTCCGGGCGAAAGGTATTGACGCCAATGATGGGCAGGCTGCCGTCATGCTTGAGCGACTCATAGTAAAGACTTTCTTCCTGAATCTTGCCGCGCTGGTACATAGTTTCCATGGCGCCCAGCACGCCGCCACGCTCCGAGATGCGTTCGAACTCTTCGTAGACTGCCTCTTCAACGACCCGCGTCAGCTCCTCGATAATAAATGCGCCCTGGATTGGATTCTGGTTCTTGCTAAGCCCGAGCTCCTTGTTGATGATCATCTGGATGGCCATGGCACGACGCACAGACGCCTCGGTTGGCGTGGTCAGCGCCTCATCAAAGGCATTTGTGTGCAGGCTGTTACAGCTGTCGAACAGCGCATACAAAGCCTGCAGTGTGGTACGAATATCGTTGAACTGCATTTCCTGGGCATGCAAACTGCGCCCCGAAGTCTGGATGTGGTACTTGAGCATCTGGCTGCGCGGACCTGCGTGATAGATTTCACGCATGGCGCGCGCCCAGATGCGTCGCGCAACCCGTCCGATTACCGCATATTCCGGATCCATGCCGTTGGAAAAAAAGAAGCTCAGGTTGGGCGCAAAATCGTCGATCTTCATGCCTCTGGACAAGTAGTACTCGACGATTGTGAATCCATTGGCAAGGGTAAAAGCCAGCTGGGATTTCGGGTTGGCGCCGGCCTCGGCGATGTGATTCCCGCTGATGGAGACGCTGTAAAAATTGCGGACTTTATGATCGATGAAATACGCCTGCACATCCCCCATCATGCGCATGGCGAATTCGGTCGAGAAAATACAGGTGTTCTGCGCCTGGTCTTCCTTGAGAATGTCGGCCTGCACAGTGCCGCGCACTTGCATCAGGGCCTCTTCGGCAAGGCGTGCGTAGGTGTCCTTGTCCAGCAGCTGATCACCGGTCACGCCGAGCAGCCCGAGACCGAAACCATCATTGCCAGCCGGCAGTTCACCCGCATAGTGTGGCCGGGTGCGCTTGGCGTACAGGGCCGCGATCTTTTCCTCGGCGAGCGCCCACTGACCCTGCTCACGCAGGTACCGCTCGACACGCTGATCAATGGCAGTATTCATAAACATGGCCAGAATCATCGGTGCGGGGCCATTGATGGTCATGGACACAGACGTTGTCGGCGCGCACAGGTCAAAGCCTGAAAACAGCTTTTTCATGTCGTCAAGCGTGGCGATGGAAACGCCGGAATTACCCACGCGCCCGTAGATGTCGGGGCGCGGATCCGGGTCTTCGCCGTACAGCGTCACTGAATCGAAAGCAGTCGACAGGCGCGTCGCCGGATGGCCTGCGCTCAGGTAGTGAAAACGTCGGTTAGTGCGTTCCGGTGTGCCCTCCCCGGCAAACATGCGGGCAGGATCTTCCTGTTCCCGACGATATGGGTACACGCCAGCAGTGTACGGATAGGACCCCGGCAGGTTTTCTTCCTGGAGAAAACGCAGCTGATCGCCCCAGTCGGTGAACGACGGCAGGGCAATCTTGGGTACTCTCTGATGACTGAGGGTCTCGGTGTAATTGTCGCCGCTTATCTCGCGACCCCGAACCTTGTAACTGTAGCGATCGGCGCGAACCGCTTGCACCCTGGCAGGCCACTCGCCAAGCAGCTTGCGCGAACGCGAGCCCAGCTCGGCGAGCGCCTGATTATATTGCCGCCGCAGGGCCTGCAAACTGGCATCGCCGGGCGCTGACAAGCCCGCTTCGTCGTACGCGCACAGCGCCGCCGGCAGAGCGGTGTCCTCGAGCGCGCGCAACGCCCGATAGCACCCGTGGGCCAGGCTCGCGGCATTCGCCTGGCGGTGAATGTTCTCGGCCAGCGCCCGTCCGGATTCGGCAATCTCTGCAAGATAACGCGAGCGTGCCGGCGGCACGATGGCGCTGCGGCCCGACCCTTGCGTGCGACCCGGATCATCGAGTTGCCAGTGGTCGGCCTGGCCCTCGCCCGCCGACTGCAGCGCTTTGCACAAGTGCGCAAACAGTCGATTGACGCCGGGGTCGTTGAACTGGCTTGCAATTGTCGGGAACACGGGAACGTCTTCGTCCGGCAACTTGAATTCAAGCCGGTTACGTTTCCATTGCTTGCGCACATCGCGCAGTGCATCTTCGGCACCACGCTTTTCAAACTTGTTTAAGGCGACCACATCGGCGAAATCCAGCATATCGATCTTCTCGAGTTGACTGGCGGCACCATAATCACTGGTCATGACATACAGCGACAAATCCACGAGATCCACGACCTCGGTATCACTCTGACCAATGCCGGCGGTCTCCAGGATAATCAGGTCATACCCTGCATACCTGAGTAGCTGTACGCCGTCGGCCAGGATGGCGCTGGTCGCCAGGTGCTGGCGACGTGTCGCGATCGAACGCATATATATGCGCTCGTCTGCGAGGCTGTTCATACGAATCCGGTCGCCCAGCAGGGCACCGCCCGTGCGCCGTCGGGTCGGATCTACAGCAAGCACCGCGATGCGCTTGTCAGGGAAATGCCGCAGCAAGCGGTTAAGCAGTTCATCGGTCAGGCTGCTCTTGCCCGCCCCACCGGTACCGGTAATGCCTACCACCGGCGGACGATGTGGGGTGGCAGCCCAGGTCTTGCGCAGCGCGTCCAGCCGGTTTGGAGTGTCCACCGAATTTTCCAGCAAGGTAATCGTGCGTGCCACCTGGTAGGCCTGTTCAGGCGATAACTGCCCCGGAGAGAATTCCGGGCGAGCCCGTGCGCGCACGCGCCGGAATACATCCTCCACCATGCCATCCAGCCCCATGCGCATGCCGTCATCGGGTGTGTAGATTTTTTCTACGCCGTAGGATTCGAGATCCTCGATCTCGGCGGGCGCAATCGTGCCTCCGCCGCCCACCACCACGGCGATGTGAGGGGCAGACTTTTCCTTGAGCATGTCGATCATGTATTTGAAGTACTCAACGTGTCCGCCCTGGTAAGAACTGACGGCAATTCCGTCCACGTCTTCCTGCAAGGCGGCGTTGACGACTTCGGCGACGCTGCGGTTGTGGCCGAGGTGGATAACTTCTGCACCGTGCGACTGCAGCAACCTGCGAATGATGTTGATGGCAGCATCATGCCCGTCGAAAAGAGACGCAGCGGTCACAAAACGCAGCGGTGGAGTGCGCTCGCGCTGGGGCTCGTTGTGCAGGTATTTGGCGGGCGTACTCATGGGGCGCGAATCTTTGTAAATCAAGGTAAGCAAATCATTATAACGGCAGCAGGCACTTACAGGCCCTGACTGCTGCGATGCAACAAGCGCAGGCTTGTCTGTCATTTCCTGGCACAGCGATTATAATTGCGACCCGACTCCCGAGAGCCGGAAACACGTAAGGTATTTGCTACGTGTTTGCCGCCCGAAACCGACCAGCAGTTTGGCCCAGTGTTACCAGGGTAAAGCAGTCGGATTCAAACCGAGATGACGCCTAAGCCGCCGACACAAGACCGGCCGGGCGGGTCCCTGAATCGAATAACAGCACCAGGATTTTTTTAGGAGCAAATATGAAGCTTTTTGAAGAGGCGGCGCGCATGGGTCACGAGCAGGTGGTTTTCTTTAACTGTGAGACCAGCGGCCTCAGGGCAATCGTCGCCATTCATAACACCATTCTTGGCCCGGCCCTGGGCGGGCTGCGCATGTGGCCTTACGCGACCGAAGACGAAGCGCTGCGGGATGTGCTGAGACTTTCCCGCGGAATGTCCTACAAGGCCGCGGTTGCCGGCCTGAATCTGGGCGGCGGCAAGGCAGTCATCATAGGCGACCCGGAAACCGACAAGTCCGAGGCCCTGTTCCGTTCTTTCGGCCGCTTTATCGGCACGCTCGGGCATCGTTATATTACTGCCGAGGATGTCGGCACGACTGTGGAAGACATGGAATACATCTACCAGGAAACCGACAGAGTTGTTGGTGTCCACCCTGTGCATGGCGGCAGTGACGACCCCTCGCCGTTTACGGCCTTCGGGACTTTGTGCGGCATCCGCGCCTGCCTCGCCAAGAAATATGGCAACCCGGAGATCAAGAACAGAACGTTCAGTGTGCAAGGTGTCGGCAGCGTGGGCCATCACCTGGTGAAAATGTTGCGCGAGGAAGGCGCCAAAGTTTTTGTCTGTGATATCAACGAAGACCGGGTCAAGCGCACGGTTGATAATCTCGGAGCCGAAGCAGTAAGCATGGACGAGATTTACGACGTCGAGGCCAATGTTTTCGCGCCGTGCGCATTGGGTGGCGTGATCAACGAAGACACCGTACCGCGGCTCAAGGTCGATATCGTGGCTGGCAGCGCCAACAATCAGCTGGAAACCGGCGAGTGGGGTACCGAGCTGGAAAAACGCGGCATTGTTTACGGGCCGGACTACGCGGTCAATGCCGGGGGCCTGATGAACGTGGCGATTGAATTGCAAGGCTACAATCGCAAACGTGCAACGCAGCTCGTGAGCACGATTTATTCGAATATCGAGAAGATCTTTGCCATCGCTGACCGCGATGGCATACCAAGCTGGCAGGCGGCAGACCGGCTTGCCGAGGAGCGTATTGCGGCGATCGGCCATATCAAAAAGCCGTTTACGCGCCGCAACAAGGATCGGCTCTCGGGACGTTCGCCGAGCGCCGGCACCGCGAGTCACTAAGCGTTTGGGGTCAGTCCCCCGAAGTATCGGTGACACCAGCGCCAGGTCCGAGCACCTGGCGTTGTCACCTTAAAACCAGGCAAACGGAGCACCAGGGTGTCGATATTCAATACGCATATCAACGATGACTTAGACCTGCTACGGGACACCGTGCGCCGATTTGCGCAAGCGGAGATCGCACCGCGCGCCGAGCAGATCGATCGCAGCAACGAATTCCCGGCCGACCTCTGGCAAAGTCTGGGCGAGCTGGGCCTGCTTGGCATGACCGTGCCCGCGGAGTTCGGTGGCAGCGACATGGGCTACCTTGCGCATGTCGTGGCAACGGAAGAGATCTCGCGGGCATCGGCATCGGTGGGGCTGTCTTACGCGGCGCATTCGAACTTGTGCGTGAACAATCTCTACCTGCATGCCAATGACATGCAACGCAAGAAGTACCTGCCAAAACTTTGCAGTGGCGAGTGGGTTGGCGCACTGGCAATGTCAGAGCCTGGTGCAGGTTCAGACGTGGTCGGCGCGATGAATTGCCGGGCGGTTAAATCCGGCGACCACTGGATTGCGAACGGCTCAAAGATGTGGATCACCAACGGCCCCGAGGCCCAGGTGCTGTTGGTGTATATGCGCACGGCCGACAAGCAGCTGGGTTCTAAATCCATCACCGCTTTTTTGATCGAAAAAGACATGCAGGGCTTCAGTACTGCACAGAAACTCGACAAGCTGGGCATGCGCGGTTCCAATACCTGCGAACTCGTCTTCGAGGACTGCGCGATCCCTGATGGCAACGTACTCGGTGAAGTCAACAAGGGTGTGTACATACTGATGAAAGGACTGGATTCGGAAAGACTTGTGCTCTCCGGCGGTCCGATCGGCATCATGCAGGCCTGCATGGATGAAGTACTCCCTTACATGAATGAGCGCCGGCAATTTGATCGCCCCATTGGCAGCTTCGGCATGATGCAGGGCAAAGTCGCCGACATGTATACCGCGCTGCAAGCCTCGCGTGCGTTTGTCTACCGCACGGCCGAGCAATTCGACCAGGGGCTGCCAACACGGCAGGACGCGGCGGCCTGTTTGTTGCTGGCCTCCCGTTCGGCCGTGGATGTCGCCCTTGAGGCGATTCAATCACTGGGCGGTAACGGATACATCAATGAATTCCCGACCGGGCGACTGTTGCGTGACGCCAAACTGTATGAGATCGGTGCCGGCACCAGTGAAATCAGGCGCATGCTCATCGGCCGCGAAGTGCTTGCAGCCGCCGCCACCAGTTGATTAATTGATTGCCCGGAGATACACAAATGAGTGACGATCCCATAGTCATCGTGGCGGCCAAGCGCACACCCATCGGTGGATTCCAGGGGGGGCTTGCCGGTGCCAGTGCCACCGAACTCGGCAGCACAGCCATCGCCGCGAGCCTGGAGGCTGCCGGTATCGATGGCGGTGCCGTCAGTGAAGTGTTCATGGGCTGCGTATTGCCCGCCGGCCTTGGCCAGGCGCCCGCGCGCCAGGCTGCAATTGGCGCAGGCCTGCCCCTGGGGGTGGGTTGCACAACGGTCAACAAGGTCTGCGGCTCGGGCATGAAAGCCACCATGCTGGCATACGACCTGCTGCGCGCAGGCAGCGCTGACCTGGTACTTGCTGGCGGCATGGAATCCATGACCAACGCCCCCTACCTGTTGCCGAAGGCGCGCGACGGATTTCGCATGGGTCACCAGCAGATCCTCGATCACATGTTTTTCGACGGTCTGCAAAATCCTTACGACGGCAACATGATGGGATTCTTTGCCGAAGCCACGGCAGACAAGTACGGCTTTACCCGCACAGAACAGGATGACTATTCAGCCGAATCAGTCCGCCGGGCGCGCACTGCCATCGAATCTGACGCATTCGCAGCAGAAATCGCACCAGTGGCGGTCAAGACGCGCAAGAGCGAGACCATCGTGGCGCAGGATGAAGAACCCTTTAACTGTGATATCGAAAAAATCCCCACCCTGCGTCCTGCATTTCGCCGCGAAGGCGGCACCGTTACGGCCGCCAGTTCTTCGTCAATTTCCGACGGGGCTGCGGCACTGGTCCTGACGCGGCAAAGCATTGCAGCAGAGCGCGGACTCAAGCCCCTGGCACGTATTCTCGGGCATAGCGGCTATGCACACGAGCCGGAATGGTTCACCACCGCGCCGGTGGGTGCCATTGCCGCATTACAGGACAAACTGGGCCTGACGCCCGACACAACAGATCTTTATGAAATCAACGAAGCCTTCGCGGTGGTCAGCATGGCGGCAATAAAAGACCTGGGCCTTGACCACGCCAGGGTCAATGTCAACGGTGGCGCATGCGCGCTGGGCCACCCCATCGGTGCGACCGGCGCGCGTCTGATTGTGACCTTGCTGCACGCGCTGGCCGCACGCGACCTAAAGACCGGCATCGCAGGGCTTTGCATTGGCGGAGGCGAAGCTACCGCCATCGCCCTTGAACGCCTGGACTGAGACGGCGATGCCAGTCATCACCAGCAAGATCGATCTGAAAAATGACCAGGCCCGGGCTAATGCCGCCCACATGCGGGAGCTCGTCAATGACCTGCGTACCGAAATCGCGACTGCTGCGCAGGGTGGTGGCGAGCGGGCACGCAACAAACACCTGGCAAGAGGCAAACTCCTGCCACGCCAGCGCATCGAAGGTCTGCTGGATCCGGGCAGCCCTTTCCTCGAATTTTCATCGCTGGCGGCCCACGGCCTGTACGAAGGTGCGGCGCCCTGCGCCGGCATTATCACCGGTATTGGCCAGGTGCACGGCCGCGAAGTCATGGTAGTGGCAAACGACGCCACGGTTAAAGGCGGCACCTATTTCCCCATTACCGTCAAAAAGCATCTGCGGGCACAGGAAATAGCATTGGAAAACCACCTGCCGTGCGTATACCTGGTGGATTCCGGCGGGGCGTTCCTGCCGCTGCAGGACGAAGTGTTCCCGGACCGTGAACACTTTGGGCGCATTTTTTATAACCAGGCGCGACTGTCGGGCAAGGGCATCGGCCAGCTTGCCGTGGTCATGGGGTCGTGCACCGCAGGAGGCGCCTATGTACCGGCGATGTGCGATGAAGCGGTTATCGTGCGCAATCAGGGCACCGTATTCCTCGGTGGGCCCCCGCTGGTCAAAGCCGCCACCGGCGAAATAGTGGATGCCGAGACGCTGGGTGGTGGCGACGTGCATTCCCGCGTCTCCGGTGTCACTGACCATCTGGCCGACGATGACAGTCACGCACTGGTCATTGCCCGCAATATCATTGCCAGCCTCAACCGTGGCGATCTTTCCCGAATTGACGCACAGCCGGCGGCCGAACCGCGCTACCCGGCAGAAGATCTGTACGGCATAGTGCCCACGGACACCCGCTTCCCCTACGAAGTTCGCGAAGTTATCGCCCGCGTCGTGGACGATTCCAAGTTCCAGGAATTCAAGCCGCTGTATGGCAAGACACTGGTTTGCGGCTTCGCGCGCATCTGGGGTTATCCGGTCGGCATCGTGGCCAACAATGGCATACTTTTTTCGGAATCGGCGATGAAAGGCGCACATTTCATCCAGCTTTGTAACCAGCGCGCAATACCTCTCGTGTTCTTGCAGAACATCACGGGATTCATGGTCGGCCAAAAATACGAGGCTGAAGGTATTGCCAAGCATGGCGCCAAGATGGTTAACGCCGTTGCCAGTTCCGATGTGCCCAAATTTACAGTGATTATTGGCGGTTCGTTTGGCGCCGGCAATTACGCCATGTGCGGACGTGCCTATGGCGCCCGCATGCTGTTCACCTGGCCCAATGCGCGAATTTCGGTAATGGGCGGCGAACAGGCAGCGACCGTGCTGGCCACAGTCAAACGCGAGGGCATGGAAAAACGTGACGAGTCCTGGGCTGCGACAGACGAAGCGTCATTTAAAGACAAGATTCGCGCCCAATATGAAAGCCAGGGACATCCCTATTACGCCACTGCGCGCCTGTGGGATGACGGTGTTATCGATCCGCTCGACACCCGCCGCGTACTGGGTCTCGGCCTTGCCACCGCCCTTAACGCGCCGCTTACGCGCGGCGCGGATTATGGCGTATTCAGGATGTAACAAGAGGAAATCCGACGTGGCTGATGAGCTTGATCTGCAAAAGGACCCGCGCGGCGTTGCAACGCTGACGCTGAATCGACCGGATGTGCACAACGCATTCGATGATCGCCTTATTGCCGCGCTGACCACGGCGCTGCTTGCCCTCGATCGCGATGCCACGGTACGGGTGGTTGTGCTTACCGGAACCGGAAAATCCTTTTCCAGCGGCGCAGACCTTAACTGGATGCGCGCGATGGCGTCATTCGGCGATGAGGAAAACATCGAGGATGCCCTGCGGCTGGCAGAACTGATGTCGGTACTAAACGGTATGCACAAACCCACTGTCGCGCGGATCAATGGTCACGTATTTGGCGGAGGCGTGGGCCTCGTCGCGTGTTGCGACATAGCAGTAGCATCGGAGGCCGCGCGTTTCGCACTGTCCGAAGTACGCCTGGGACTGGTGCCCGCTGTCATATCGCCATACGTGGTATCTGCTATCGGTGAACGCCAGGCAAGGCGTTACTTTCTGACGGGCGAGGCCATGACCGCCGCGCAAGCTCGTGAGATTGGTCTCGTTCACGAAGTCGTCGCGGCCACGGCGCTGGACGAATGCATATCCGGTCTTATCGATGACTTGCTGGCCGGCGGCCCGCATGCCTTGGGTGCGTGCAAGGAACTGGTAGCAAGTATCAGTCACCACGGGGTCACGGCTTCACAGGCCCTGCAACAACGCACAGCCGAGCTGATCGCACAATTGCGTGCTTCCGACGAAGGCCGGGAAGGAATCTCCGCGTTTATAGAGAAACGCAAGCCTGGCTGGCGAGACTGAACATGGCGATGTTTTCCACTGTGCTGATAGCCAACCGCGGCGAAATTGCCGTGCGCATCATGCGCAGTTGCAAGCGACTGGGTCTGCGCACAGTGGCAGTTTATTCCGAAGCGGACCGCGGCGCGCGCCATGTTCGTACCGCCGATGAGGCCGTGTTAATCGGTGGTGCCGCGAGCCGCGAGTCTTATCTCGTGGTCGAACGTATCATTAACGCCGCACATTTCTCCGGCGCCGACGCCATCCACCCGGGCTATGGTTTCCTGGCCGAGAATGCCGATCTCGCACGTGCCTGTGATGATGCGGGGCTGGTGTTCATCGGACCCACAGCCGAGACCATCGACGCCATGGGATCCAAGAGCGAGGCCAAGCGCCTGATGGACACGGCCGGTGTCCCGACAGTACCCGGCTACCACGGCGCACAACAGTCTGACGCCCTGCTGGAAGAAGAGGCCAACAAGCTGGGGTATCCACTGATCATCAAACCAAGCGCCGGTGGTGGCGGCAAGGGCATGCGGGTAGTCAGAACAGCAAAAGACTTTCTGTCAGCCCTGGCCGGTGCGCGACGCGAAGCAGCCAGCGCCTTTGGCGACGAGCAGGTGCTGGTCGAGAAACTGGTGGAGCGCCCGCGCCATATCGAGTACCAGATTTTCGGCGATTGCCACGGTAACGTAATCCATCTTTTTGAACGCGAATGCTCAGTGCAGCGGCGCTACCAGAAAATTATCGAGGAAAGCCCGTCTGTGTTCGTCGATGATGAACTTGCCAGGCGCATGGGTGACGCAGCCGTCGCGGCGGGCCGGGCAGTCGACTATGTCAACGCCGGGACCGTCGAGTTTATTGTCGGTGCCGACCGCCAGTTTTATTTCATGGAAATGAACACGCGCCTGCAGGTCGAACACCCGGTCACGGAAATGGTGACGGGTCTCGACCTGGTGGAATGGCAATTGCGCGTGGCCGCCGGCGAACCTCTGCCCCTTTCGCAAACACAACTCACACGGCATGGCCACGCGATTGAAGCCAGAATTTATGCCGAGGACCCCCGGCGCGGGTTTCTGCCTTCGACCGGCCGCGTCGCGCGCTTCACGCACCCGCCCGTCAGTGACACCTTGCGTCTCGACTCGGCGGTGAGCAACGGTGACGAGATCAGCATGCATTACGATCCCATGATCGCCAAACTCATAGTGCATGCGCCCAATCGCAGGCGTGCGATTGGCGATCTGCGGGAGGCGTTATCGCGCACCGCCGTTTTCGGATTAAACACCAACCTCGACTTGCTGCACAAAATCAGCGCCGATGAAGTTTTCGTGGCGGGCGATGCCGATACCGGCTATATCGATCGCCACCTGGAGACACTTGCCGGTGGCACATGCGAGATCTCCGAAGTGGCCTTGCTGGGTGCCGCCTGCGCCGTCCTCGAGCGACGCAGGGCACGGATGCGGGACCACCCCGGTTCGCGAATCCATAAATCGCCATGGTCCATGGGTGATGCCTGGCAGGCCAACGCCCGCACGAACTACCGCATGGCATTTGCCGATGTGCTTGGAACGCGGCATGAAATCGCGATCCGTGGCACCTTGCCCTGCTTTGAGGCCGAGATTGACGGACGCTCGATGGCAGTGACTGCAGTTGCGCGAGGCCGTCAGATTATCCTGGAAGTGGAAGGCCAGACTCACGCGCTGAGAGTAATACAGGCGGACAATGAATTGTTGATTGCCTATCCCGGTCCGAATGGTCCTAATCGGGCACGCCTGACCCGCTCGCCACTATACCCGGTTGCTGCAGGCGACGTGGCGGACGACGCCCACCCAGGTTCACCGATGCCCGGTCGCATCGTTGCCATGCACGTAAGCCCGGGTGACACAGTACAGCAAGGTCAGCCGCTGCTGGTACTGGAAGGCATGAAGATGGAATACACGCTGAGCGCGCGTGCCACCGGCAGCATTGCTGCTGTGCACTGCAAGGTGGGTGATCTGGTGGAAGCGGAAGTGCCGCTGGTTGATATTGACACCGGCGCAACGGGCTGAAGCGATGACAGAACTACCCACCAGCGTTCGCGTCGTGGAAGTGGGACCGCGCGACGGTCTGCAAAACGAAAAACAAGCTGTCCCGACACAGGCCAAGATTGAATTGATTGAGCGGCTCGCGCAAGCCGGCCTCGCTGTCATCGAGACCACCAGTTTTGTGGACCCTCGCAGGATTCCACAACTCGCCGACGCCGCCGAAGTCTTGCAGGGCATCGAGCGTCGGCCGGGTGTGAGCTACCCTGTGCTCGTACCGAATGAGCAAGGCATGCGCCGCGCGCTGGCCGCGGGCGCCCATGAAGTGGCAGTGTTTACCGCCGCCTCGGAAAGCTTCAATCGCAAAAACATCAACGCCAGCATCGACGAATCGATCGAGCGCTTCCGGCCCGTCGCGGAGCTGGCGCAGCAACATGATGTACCAATGCGCGGCTACATCTCCTGCGTACTGGGTTGCCCTTATGAAGGCGCGATAGAAGCCGCCTCGGTGCAGCGCGTGGCGGCGCAACTGGCCGCGCTGGGCTGCTATGAGATCTCCCTGGGCGATACTATCGGTGTCGGCACCCCGACCGGCGCGCGCCGCATGCTCGAGGCGGTGAGCAGCGTGGTGCCAATGGCGCAACTGGCGGTACATTTTCACGATACGCGCGGCCAGGCGCTGGCCAATATCTACGCCTGTCTGCAGTCCGGCATCAGCGTCATCGACGCGTCTGTCTCCGGACTTGGCGGCTGTCCTTATGCCGCCGGTGCCACCGGTAATGTCGCCACTGAAGACCTCGTTTACATGTTGCAAGGCCTGGGTATTGAAACCGGCATCGATCTCGAGGACTTGCTGGACGCGGGGGCGTTTATCAATGGCGTGCTTGGCCGGCAGCCGGCCAGCAAGCTTGGTAGAATCCCACGCAATTCCTGACCTGCCGTCGCCGTCGCATCGGGGCAAAACAAAAACTTTACAGGACCTGAATTCATGAGATTCAAGAACATTACTGCCGTGGTAAGCGGGGCCGCCTCGGGTCTTGGTAACGCTGTGGCGGCCAAGGTGATCGATGAGGGTGGCCAGGTTGTCATGCTGGACCTGAACGCCGAGCAGGGCGAAGCGGCCGCGGCCAGGCTCGGTGACCGCGCGGTCTTCATCCAGACCGACGTTACCGATGAACAACAGGTCAACGCGGCCGTTGCCCAGGCTATAAAGCAGATGGGTGAGCTGAGACTCGCGGTAAGTTGCGCCGGCATCCTGGGGGCCGGCCGCGTGCTCGGGCGCGAGGGACCGATGCCAGGCAGTTTTTTTGCCAAGGTCATTGAAGTCAACCTGATTGGCAGCTTTCTTCTGGCCAAGGCTGCTGCCGAGGCCATGCAGCACAACGATCCCGTCGAAGACGGCGAGCGCGGGCTGATCGTCAATACTGCGTCTGTCGCCGCTTTTGAAGGCCAGATCGGCCAGGCGGCTTACTCCGCTTCGAAGGCCGGGGTGGCAGGCATGGCCCTGCCGCTGGCGCGCGAGTTTGCCCGCATCGGCGTGCGGGTCATGACCATTGCGCCGGGAATATTCCTGACGCCTATGATGGAAGGCATGCCCGATGAGGTACAGCAGTCTCTCGCTGCACAGGTGCCTTTTCCGTCACGCCTCGGGCGACCGCAGGAATTTGCCGACATGGTTGCGTGTATCTGCGAAAACACCATGCTGAATGCCGAGACCATTCGCCTGGACGGTGCCATTCGCATGCAACCGAAGTAAGCGACCAGGGTACTGATCATGGGCAACATAGAACGCGAAGTCATGGAGTACGACATGGTCGTGGTGGGGGCCGGCCCCGCCGGGCTGGCCTGCGCCATCCGCGCCAGGCAGAAAGCGCCGGATCTGAATATCTGTGTGCTCGAGAAAGGCGCTGAAGTCGGCGCCCATCTGCTTTCCGGCGCGGTCCTGCAACCTGATGCATTGGACGAACTTCTTCCCGCATGGCGTGACAGCCAGCCGGAGATCTGCGTGCCGGCCGGCAAGGATCAGTTTTTCTTCATGACCCGCAAGGGCAGATTCCGCATGCCTACCCCGCCGCAAATGAAGAATCACGGCAATTTTATTATTTCGCTTGGTGCGCTTGGACGCTGGCTGTCGGTACAAGCGGAAGGGCTGGGTATTGATGTTTTCGCAGGCTTTCCCGCTGCCGCACCCTTGTTCGACGATTCCGGCCAGGTCATCGGCGTGCAGGTCGGCGATATGGGGCTGGCAGAGGATGGCAATCCGGGCCCCAACTTTGCGCCCGGTGTCGAAATTCATGCACGCCATACGGTGCTGGCCGAAGGTTGCCGCGGCAACATCTCCAAGCAGCTGATAGCGCGCTTCGAGCTGGACAAGGGTAAGTCGCCGCAGACTTACGGACTGGGTTTCAAGGAACTGTGGCAAGTGCCTGGTGGGCGCGCACAGCCCGGCCTGATCCAGCACAGTATTGGCTGGCCTTTGGACAACAGGACTTACGGCGGCAGCTTTGTCTACCATCTCGACAACGATCGCGTGTATGTCGGTTTCGTGACCGGCCTGGACTACGAAGACCCCGAGTTCAGTCCCTTCGAGTCTTTTCAGCAATTCAAGCACCATCCATCAATGCGCGCATTGCTGGATGGTGGCGAGATTATTTCGGCCGGGGCCCGGACCCTGATTGAGGGCGGTTATCAGTCAATGCCGAAAATGGACATGCCGGGCGCCGTGCTGGCGGGCGACGCTGCAGGAACACTGGATGCCCCCAAGATCAAGGGTATTCATATGGCCATGCGTTGCGGCATGGAAGCTGCGGATTATCTTGTCGAACAAGGGCGCTGTGAGGGTTTTGATGCACATTGGCGGGCCACTGCCTGGGCGCGCCAACTGCACAAGGTGCGCAATATCCGGCCAGGGTTCAAAAGAGGTCTCTGGCCGGGACTCGCCAACGCCGCACTGGAAACCGTCACTTTCGGCAAGCTGCCCTGGACCCTCGATCATCACGCGGACTGGTCCAGCCTCAACAAACTCGACGAACAGCATGCCGTGCAACGTGCGTGGGTCGAGCGTGAACTGCCACCGCGCGATCGCGATGCATCCGTATATTTTGCCGGCACCGTCCATGATGAAAGCCAGCCAAAACACCTCAAGGTTGCGGACACCAGCATTTGTGCAACGCGCTGCGCCGAGGAATATGGTAATCCCTGCACCCGGTTTTGCCCGGCAAATGTATATGAAATGGTCGATGACGGTGCCGGCGGCCACAAGCTGCAGATCAATGCCGCCAACTGCGTGCACTGCAAAGCCTGCGATGTCAAGGATCCCTACGAGATCATTACCTGGGTGACCCCTGAGGGCGGATCGGGCCCCAATTACCAGAACCTCTGAGGCCATGAGCAAGGCCGTCTGGACTCCGTCGCCCGACCGCATCGCCAGCAGCGGCATGCACGCCTTTTTGCGCTACGCCGCCAGGCGCCACTCGCGCGAATTCAAAAACTACACCGAGCTCTACCAATGGTCAGTGGCTGACACCGAGCAGTTCTGGCAGACGATCTGGGATTATTTCGAAGTCATTCACAGCCGCGCCGCCGGCCGGGTGCTGGTCAATGGCGAGCGAATGCCCGGGGCCAGCTGGTTTGAGGGCGCGCGACTCAACTTTGCCGAAAACCTTCTGCGCCGCAACGATGAGCAGCCCGCCATAATCTTTCGCGGCGAAGACGGCACGCGGCGCGAACTGAGCTTTATGCAACTTCGCCGGGAGGTTGCGCGAGTCGCGTCGGGCTTGCGCGCGGCGGGTGTCCAGACCGGCGATCGCGTAGCCGGATTCATGCCCAACTGCCCCGAGGCCGTAATCGCGATGCTGGCCAGCGCCAGCATCGGCGCCACCTGGTCGTCCTGTTCACCCGACTTCGGCGTGTCTGGCGTGCTCGATCGTTTCGGCCAAATCAGGCCCCGGGTCCTGTTTACCGCCGACGGCTATAACTATGGAGGCAAAGCCTTCGATTCCCTGGCTACAGTCGAGCAAGTGCTCGCCACGCTCGACACAGTCGAATGCCTGGTTGTCGTGCCGTTTAAGGACCCGCACCCCGACCTCTCCCGTTTTCCCAGGGCAGTAATGTTGGCGGATTTTGGCAACGCCGATGCGGTGCTCGAGTTTCAGCAGCTGCCGTTCGACCACCCCCTGTACATCATGTATTCCTCCGGTACCACCGGCGTGCCCAAGTGCATCGTGCACAGCGCGGGTGGCACGCTGCTGCAACATTTAAAAGAGCTGGGGCTGCACACCGACGTTGGCAGCGGTGACCGGCTGTTTTATTTCACCACCTGCGGCTGGATGATGTGGAACTGGCTGGTATCGGGACTCGCCCGGGAAGCGACCATCGTGCTGTATGACGGTTCGGTCTTTTATCCCTCGGCTGCTGCTTTGTGGGAACTGGCCGAGCAGGAACGGATCACGATCTTCGGTACCAGCGCCAAGTACATTTCGGCGGTTGAAAAAGCCGGCTACAAACCAGGTGCAAGTGCTGACCTTTCTTCCGTGCAAGCCATCCTCTCGACGGGCTCGCCGTTGCTGCCTGAAAATTACGATTTTGTTTATCGCGACGTCAAAGAAGACCTGCAACTCGCGTCCATTTCCGGCGGAACCGACATCATTTCCTGCTTCGCGCTGGGCAACCCAGTGCTGCCCGTTTATCGCGGTGAACTGCAGTGCCGCGGTCTCGGTATGGCGGTGGAAATTTTCAATGACGAGGGTCAATCGGTAGTGGGCGAGAAAGGGGAACTTGTCTGTACCCGGCCTTTTCCGTCGATGCCGACCGGTTTCTGGGACGACGCCGATGGGCAGAAATATCACGCAGCGTATTTTGATCGCTTCGCCAACACCTGGTGCCATGGCGACTATGCAGAACTGACCGTGCGTGGCGGCCTGATCATTTATGGGCGCTCTGATGCGGTCCTCAACCCGGGGGGCGTACGCATTGGTACGGCAGAAATCTATCGCCAGGTGGAAAAGCTCGAGCAAGTCGTCGAGAGCATCGCCGTCGGACAACGCTGGCACGATGACGTGCGGGTTATTTTGTTCGTCAGGCTACAACCCGGCATCGAGCTCAGCGATGAACTTGCGGCGACCATTCGCAGAACCATCCGCCAAAACACGACGCCACGCCACGTGCCCGCCAAAATCATCGCCGTGCCCGACATTCCACGAACCATCAGCGGCAAAATCGTGGAAATCGCGGTACGCAAGACTATCCATGGGGAACCGGTAAAGAACACCGATGCACTGGCAAACCCGCAGGCGCTGGACTTTTTCCGCAACCTGCCAACGCTCGCTGAAGAATGAACCACGCGGGCCCTCTTGCGACTTATCAGCAGGGCCTGAAAAAGGCAGGTTTCGTGGCCGACCCCGCGCAGCAGGTCGCGGTGACTGCGCTGGACGCCATCTACCGCGAGCTGCTCGAAACGCCAGCCAGCCCGCTCAGGCGACTCGCAGGAAAGCTGCTCGGTCCGGGCCAACGCAAGCCGGTGCGCGGACTTTACCTGTGGGGCGGAGTCGGACGCGGCAAGACTTACCTCATGGACCTGTTTTACGGTTGCCTGCCGACCGGCATGAAACGGCGCAGCCACTTTCACCGTTTCATGATGGAGATTCACGAACGGCTGCGAACACTCGGTGATCAGCAAGACCCCTTGTCGTTGATCGCCAAAGACATTGCGCAGGATATCCGCGTTCTGTGTTTCGACGAATTGTTCGTCGCAGATATTGCCGACGCCATGCTGCTCGGGGGCTTGTTCACATCGTTGTTTGACCAGGGTGTGACGCTGATTGCCACGTCCAACTCGCCGCCATCACAGCTCTATGCTGATGGGCTGCAGCGGGCTCGCTTTCTGCCCGCCATTGCCGCACTTGAGCAGCATTGCCAGGTCATGCAGCTCGATAACGGTATCGATTACCGGTTGCGTGTTCTCGAGCGCGCGGAAATCTATCACTCTCCGCTGGACGAGGCAGCCGATCACAACCTCGAACGGTACTTCGACGACATTGCACCGGATGCCGGCAAGCGCAGCTTCAGCCTGATGATTGAGAAACGCCCCATTCTCGCAAGACGCGTCGCGGATGGCATCATCTGGTGTGATTTCCATGCCTTGTGTGACGGGCCGCGCGGGACCGCGGATTACATTGAAATTGCGCGCGAATTTCACACCGTCTTGCTTTCCAATGTGCCCGAACTCACTGCGGACCTGGACAATCAGGCGCGACGCTTCATTGCGCTCGTAGATGAGCTATATGAACGCAACGTTACTCTGATCATTTCAGCCGCGGTCCCGGCAGAATCTCTGTACCAGGGCAATCGATTGACGTTTGATTATGCGCGCACGCGCAGCCGCCTGGAAGAAATGCAGTCCCGTCAATACCTGGCGCGACCACACCTGCCCTGACCGGGGCCCGCGCATGACCCCGGGAGCCAGTTTCTATTCTGCGTCCGGCTGGTTTTCCGGCGCAGCGGCAGCGAATGCCTGCAGCGCCGTACAGGCGGCATCCACCGCAACGATGCCCGGATAATCCGACAGGTCTATCGCAAAGCGTCGGGCATTGTAGACCTGCGGCACCAGGCACAGGTCGGCCAGCGTGGGGCGCTCGCCGTGGCAAAACCTGCCCGTTTCGCCCTCGCCTTCCAGGCGCTGCTCCAGGGCAGCAAATCCCTCGCTCACCCAGTGGCCGTACCATTGCGCGGCGGCTTCTTCGCCGATCGAAAGCGCGCCTTTGAGATATTTCATCACGCCCAGGTTATTCAGTGGATGGATATCGCAGGCGACCAGCTGCGCGAGGCTGCGCACCCGGGCACGGCCCTGCGCGTCAGCCGGCAACACAGGCGATGCGGGAAATACTTCGTCCAGGTATTCAATGATCGCCAGCGACTGGCTGATCACCACGCCATCGTGCTCGAGCAGTGGCACCCGGCCCTGGGGATTCAGGGCACGAAAACCGGGCTGCAGCTGTTCGCCGCCGTCGCGTACCAGGTGAATGGGGATGGTCTCGTAGTCGAGGCCCTTCAGGGCCAGTGCAATGCGTACACGGTAGGCCGCGGAACTGCGCCAGTAACTGTACAGTCGCAACATCTTATTACGGGGCCGCGTACTGTTCGATTACATGGTCGATGGCACCGAAAATACTGTGGCCTGCCGCATCGCGCATTTCGATCCGCACCCGGTCGCCAAATGACATGAATGGCGTGCTGGGCTTGCCGTCGCGTACGATCTCGATGACGCGTTTTTCGGCCAGGCAGGACGCGCCCTTGCCCTCGTCCTGGTTGGCGATCGTTCCGGAGCCGACGATGGTGCCCGCCGCCAGCGGCCGGGTCCTGGCAGCATGGGCGATCAGCTGCGCGAAATCGAACTGCATGTCTACGGCGCACTCCGGCTCACCAAACTTCTCGCCGTTGTAATGGGTGATCAGTGGCAGATGCACCTTGTTGTTCTGCCAGGCGTCACCGAGCTCGTCCGGTGTCACGGCAACCGGCGACAAAGCCGAGCGCGGCTTGCTGTTCAGAAACCCGAAACCCTTGCCAAGTTCTGCGGGAATCAGGTTACGCAGAGAAACATCGTTAATCAGCACGATGAGCCGCACGTAGCTGCCCGCATCCTTTGCCTGCACACCCATCGGGACGTCACCGGTGATTACACAGACCTCCGACTCGAAATCAATGCCGAATTCCTCGCTGGCAACTGCTACGGCTTCCCGCGGACCCAGAAAGCCATCTGATACAGCCTGATACATCAAGGGATCGCTGAGAAAACTGGGTGGCATTTCGGCGCCGCGCGCCTTGCGCACGCGTTCAACATGCGCAAGATAGGCGCTGCCGTCGACGAACTGATAAGCACGTGGCAATGGTGCGGCCAGACTTTGCTCGTCAAACGCAAAAGCGCCGGCCGCCTGGCCGGCTTCCAGGCTGCTGCTCAGTGCCGCCAGCTGCTCAGATTTGGCATCCCAGTTATCCAGTGCGACCTGCAGGCTGGGCGCAATTTCCGTGGCGCGCACAGCTCTTTGTAACGCGCGGTCGACAACGATTAGAGTGCCATCACGGCCGCCTTCCCTGAGGGACGCCAGTTTCATATTCTTCTCCTAGTGCTGTGCGTATCCGCGGCAACTTCAGGCTTTGGCCCTGTCGCCTTTCCAGGAATCAACGTATCCCTGCCATTCCACTTTTTCAGCGTCGCTGCTTACCTCCAGCGCATCACGGGTATCCACCATTACCGCTACCTCCTCGGTGCCGGGTGCCTTTTGCTCAAGCATGTTATCCAGCGCCTTCGGATGCGGGCCGTGCGTAAAGCCACAGGGATGCAGCGACACCATGCCGGGGTGAATGTTATCGCGCGAGAAAAAATCACCAGCGTGGTAAAAAATCACTTCGTCAAAATCATCATTGTTGTGAAAAAACGGTACCTTTAACGCACCTTCATCGGTCTCGAATGGTCGCGGCACGAAGGTACAAACCACAAAACGTCCGGCAACGAAGGTCGTATGGGCCGATGGCGGCAAGTGATAACGGTGGCTCATCAACGGTCTGATATCTCGCCAGTTGATGCGTACCGGTAACAGATCACCATGCCAGCCCACGGCATCGAGCGGATTAAACGGATAAGTAATTTTCGTCAGCTGATCGAGACGCTTGACCGACACCACCCATTCGGTATCGCCCTTCTGCGCCTCGAAAGCCTCGTCAAGTTGCGGCACATCCAGCATTGCCGGGTCAAAAATCGCATGTGGTCCCAGCAGTCCCTTGTCAGGCAAACGATAGCTGTCATTGCTTGCTTCGATCATCAAGAACTGCATTGGACCTTCGCTGTCGATACGCCACATGGTCCCGCGCGGCAGCATGATGTAATCGCCGACATGGATTCTGAGATGACCATAGTCGCAATAAAGATCGCCGGAGCCTTCGTGAATAAACAGCAGCTCATCACCGTCACTGTTGCGCACCAGGTGGTCCATGGAACCGGATAATTTCCAGAAGCGAATCTGGCAGTTGCGGTTTTTGAGCAACATGCGCGCGCCCCATGGCGAGCTGCTGGTGTCATCGAACCTGGTCGTATCAAAAGCGCGTGGCTTTAAGGGCCCCTCGAATGCGGTCCAGCCCGTGGGCGGGCGCGGATGATACATATGGCTCGCCGGTCCGAAGAACCCTTCTTTACCGAGCTCGCGCTCGAATGTGCCGGCCGGCATGTCGGCGTGCGCCTGGCGCGAAGCATTGCCAGCCACGCGCGGAAAGGAAATCCACTTTTTCATAGTCCGAACCTGCCGCCTCAGATAACGCCGCGGCGTTGCTGGTCACGCTCAATCGATTCAAAAAGAGCCTGGAAATTGCCTTCGCCGAAACCCTCGTTGCCCTTACGCTGAATGATCTCGAAGAAGATCGGTCCGATATTTGTCTGGGTAAATATCTGCAGCAACAACTGTTTCCTGGTTTCGGGATCGCCGTCGATCAGGATGCGGTTGCGGTTCATGCGTTCAATATCTTCGCCATGCCCTGGCAGCCGCTCGTCGATCATCTCGTAATAGGTGTCAGGGACATCCAGGAATTCAATGTTATTGGCGCGCAATCCCTCTACGGTCGTGTAAATGTCATCGGTAAAAAGTGCGATGTGCTGGATGCCCTCGCCTTTGTATTCTTCGAGATACTCTGCAATCTGCGACTTGTCGTCCGCCGATTCGTTGATTGGAATTCGCACTTTGCCATCGGGGCTGGTCATTGCCCGTGACAGCAGTCCCGTGTGGGCGCCCTTGATATCAAAATAGCGAATCTCCCGAAAGTTAAACAAGCGCTCATAAAAGCCTGCCCATTCATCCATATTGCCCTTGAATACATTGTGGGTAAGATGATCGATGTAGGTCAGGCCGAGACCTGGCGGATGCTGGTCTACACCTTCGTAGTATTCAAAACTCTCGTCGTACAGAGTGCTGTCACCATACTGGTCAACCAGGTACAGAATGCTGCCACCGATACCCTCTATCATCGGCGTTGTGACAGGAGTCGTCCCGGGTTTGCGGGTGACCGGCTGGGCGCCGCGCTCCAGCGCTCTTGAGTAAGCATACTTCGCATCGCGCACGCGGATGCCAAAGCCGCAGGCACAGGGGCCATGCCGGGCGGCAAATTCGCCCGCGAAACTGTCCGGCTCGGCGTTGACGATAAAATTGATCTCGCCCTGGCGATACAGCACCGCGTCGCGACTGCGATGCTTGGCCACCGCGGCAAAACCCATACTGGTAAACAACTTGTCCAGCAAGCTGTGATCCGGGGCCGCGAATTCCACGAATTCGAAGCCATCGGTGCCCATTGGATTCTCGAATTGATCCGCCATCAGAAGTCTCCGGTATCACGGCCTCGTGCAGGCCCGGTGAATGGCTGCCGGGAGCCCGGCCAGCACATATAGTTGCAATTGAAACGATTATAGTTACAATTGTAACAAATGCAAGCCCCCTCCACAGCACCAGAATCCAGTGTAGACACTTCCATTGACCTGGAAGATTTCCTGCCCTACCGCCTGTCGGTGCTGTCGAACACGATCAGCTCGGCCATCGCCGGTGCGTATGCGCAGCGCTTTGGACTCACCATCCCGGAATGGCGCATCATCGCCGTTCTTGGGCGTTTTCCAGAAATCTCTGCACGGGAAGTGGCGCAAAAAACCGCGATGGACAAGGTTGCCGTAAGCCGTGCCGTAAACCGACTGCGCGGTGCCCACCTGGTTCGTCATCAGCGCGCCCCACAGGATCGCCGGCGCTCGATCCTGTCACTGTCAAAGGGTGGCCGGGCCCTGCTCAGGCAAGTAGCACCCATGGCGATCGCCTACGAAGCACGGCTGCTGGAAGGCTTCAACCCGCAGGAAAGGCAGGAACTTGGGCTGGCTATGAAGCGGCTGCTTTTGCGTGCGCTCGAGATTGGCCCGCTGGAGGACTCGCCGAAGACTCATGCGCCCAGTTCGGTACGCACCGAGTAAAGCTCCGGAAAGAACTGAATATCCAGGGCCTTGCGCAGGAAGGCGACGCCTGATGATCCGCCCGTGCCGGGTTTGTAACCAATAATGCGCTCGACGGTCTTCATATGCCGAAATCGCCAAAGCTGAAAATTGACCTCGAGGTCAATCAGCTTTTCACACATGTTGTAAGCGTCCCAGTGTTGCGACGTGTTTTCATAAATGGTCTTCATCACGCCAACCACCTGGTCTGACGCCACGTAAGGACGCGACCAGTCACGCGTGACCACTTCCGGCGGAACCGCGTAGCCCTTGCGATGCAGGAAACGCAGAAACTCGTCGTACAGGCTGGGCCGGTTCAGCACCGCCGCCAGCTGATCTCTGATCGCCGGGTTATAGCTAAAGACTTCCAGAATGTCTGCATCCTTGTTGCCAAGCAAAAACTCGAGTTCCCGGTATTGTGGCGACTGGAAACCCGATGCGCGCCCGAGTATGTGACGAAATTCCATGTATTCGGCGGGGGTCAGGGTTTCAAGGACCGACCATTGTCCGTAAAGCTGGCCCTGGATCTGCTTCACCCGGGACAGGATCTTGAAACACGGCTCCAGTTCGTCCTCTTGCACGGAACGAATGGCGGCATGCAGTTCGTGCAGGATCAGCTTGAACCACAGCTCCGAGGTCTGGTGCTGGATAATGAACAAGAGTTCGTCGTGGTGTTCGGGTTCGCTTAACGGGTGTTGCGAGTCAAGCAAGGTTGCCAGGCCCAGATAGCCCTCATACGTCATCCGGTCCTTCAAGTCCCGGTGAATACCCTTTTCCAGTCCGCGCTTGTTCATGCATGTTCCCTGACAGTCGCCGCCCGAGGCGCTGGCCGTACATTGTAGCCCGCGAGGGTTCTGCAGCGCATCATGCTGCCGCCACGCTATGGCACATGCTGTATAATGCGCCGCTCGACTTTCGGGCGCCGCGGGCGGCGACTATTGCCCCGGGGCAAGGCCATCAAAAAGGCTTCCCAGGCGCCAGAATTCTCCACAATAAACAGCCTGGTGCGCCGGTTTGCGCGCAACCGAATGCAGGAGTCTTTTCGTGAAGACCGTCGCCAGTTTCAAGATCCCATATCTGCAGTGCATCGATCCCGCCGGCAAGCCGGTGGGCAAATTACCGACCTTTGCCCGGGACGAACAAGAACTGCTGAAAATGTATCGCCTCATGAGCCAGATCCGGGTTTTTGACAGCAAGGCCATCAACCTGCAGCGGACCGGCAAGCTGGGCACCTATGCCTCCTGCCTGGGGCACGAAGCAGCGCACGTGGGCATGGGTGCAGCTATGCGTGAAGAAGACGTATTCGCACCGATGTATCGCGAATATGGGGCACAATTCTGGCGCGGCGTGAAGATGGAAGAAGTATTGCTTTACTGGGGCGGAGACGAACGTGGCAATGATTTCTCAGGACCCGCCCATGATTTTGCCTGGTGCGTTCCTATCGCCACTCAATTCCTGCATGCGGCGGGCGCCGCGATGGCCTTTAAGCTGCGCGGCGAAAAGCGCTGCGCAGTAGCATCCATTGGCGACGGCGGGACCTCAGAGGGGGCATTTTACGAAGCGCTCAATGTGGCAGGCGTGACCAAACTGCCCATGGTTGGCGTTGTGGTCAACAACAAGTGGGCAATCTCCGTGCCGCTGGAAATCCAGACCGCCTGTGAAACATTGGCCCAAAAAGGGGTCGCCGCCGGCATCCCCGGTATCCAGGTCGACGGCAACGACGTGGTGGCGGTAAGACAAGCTATGACCGATGCGCTGGATCTTGCCCGCAACGGTCACGGCCCCACCTTGATTGAAGCCCTGACCTATCGCCTGAGCGACCATACCACTGCCGATGACGCCAGCCGTTACCGGCAGCAGGATGAAGTGGACGAGGCGTGGAAGAACGAGCCCCTGATACGCCTGCGCGCCTATCTTACGAGCATCAAGGCCTGGGATGAGGCCAAGGAGCAGGCTCTCATTGCGCAATGCCAGGAGCGCGTAGACGAGGCGGTGCAGGTCTACCTCGATACGCCGGCGCCCGGCCCGGAATCCATGTTCGATTATATGTACGCAGAGTTGCCGGAAGCGATGGAAGAACAGCGTGATACCGCCATCGCATACTTCGGCAAGGGCGGTCATTGACATGCCGCGCGTAACTCTGATCGAAGCTGTGACCATGGCGCTGGCCCATGAAATGGAGCAGGACGAACGCGTCGTCGTACTTGGTGAAGATGTGGGCGTCAATGGCGGGGTGTTTCGTGCCACCGCCGGGCTGCAACAAAAATTCGGCAAAGCGCGCGTCTGGGACACGCCCCTGGCTGAAGGCATGATCGCTGGCGTGTCGGTCGGCATGGCCGCGCAGGGTATGCGCCCGGTAGCGGAAATCCAGTTCATGGGTTTTATCTATCCGGCGGTCGACCAGATGATCAGTCACGCTGGCCGTTTGCGACATCGCACCCGGGGCCGGATGAGTTGCCCCATGGTGCTGCGCGCGCCTTTTGGCGGCGGCATTCATGCGCCGGAGCATCATTCGGAAAGTACCGAGGCAATTTTCGCGCACATGCCGGGCATAAGAGTTGTAATCCCCTCTTCCCCGGCGCGGGCGTACGGATTGTTGCTGGCCGCCATACGCAATCCTGATCCGGTCGTATTTCTCGAACCAAAACGCATTTACCGGCTGGCCAAACAAGAAGTCGAGGATGATGGCGAAGCACTGCCACTCGACGTGTGCTACACCCTGCGCGACGGCGACGACGTGACCCTGGTCACCTGGGGCGCCATGACACATGAGACCCAGAAGGCGGCCGCCCAACTCGCCGAAGAAGGGGTAAGTTGCGAGGTCATCGATGTCGCAACGGTCAGCCCCATTGACATGGAGACTATCCTTGAGTCCGTTGAAAAAACCGGGCGACTGGTCATTGTTCATGAAGCAGCCAGGAGCTGCGGTGTGGGCGCGGAAATCGCCGCGTCGGTCGCCGAAAAAGGACTTTATGATCTGCAGGCGCCGATACAACGCGTAACAGGTTACGATACTGTCATGCCATTGTTCAGAACGGAATGGGAATACATGCCAAGCGTGGCGCGCGTCGTGGACGCGGTACGGGCTACCCTGGAGGATTGAATTCATGACCACGTTTAACCTGCCGGACCTCGGCGAAGGTCTGCCGGAAGCAGAAATCGTCACCTGGCACGTCAAGGAAGGTGACGAGATAAATACGGACCAGCCCCTGGTGTCGGTTGAGACGGCAAAAGCTGTCGTCGATGTGCCTTCGCCGGTCAGCGGCAAAGTTCTCAAGCTGCATGCTGGTGAAGGCGATATCGTTGCAACTGGCAAACCGCTCGTGGATTTCGCGGTACAGGGCGGGGCGGACAGCGCGGCAGCTGAAGCGGCGGCGGCCAGCAGCAAGCCTGCCAGCAATGACTCCGGTACAGTGGTGGGCAGCATGCCGACCAGCGATGACGTAATCGTTGAAACTGCAAGGGCCGGCAGTCGGCGGCGCGAAAAAACCGCTGGCCGGGTCAAGTCGGCACCTGCTGTGCGGGCGCTCGCCAAGCGCCTCGGTGTGGATCTTTCACAGGTGACACCAACGGGACGTAATGGCCTGGTTACAGCCGACGATGTCAAGACCTTTGCCGGCGGCGCAGCCCAGACCCCGGCGCGCCCCGCTGCGGCGGCTTCGACTGCCCGCAAATTGCCACCACTCACGGGCGAACCCGAACGCCTGCGGGGCCCGCGCCGGGCGATGGCAATGAGCATGAGCGCGTCCCGGGATCAGGTCGCCCAGTGCACCTTGTTCGATGACGCAGATATTCACGGCTGGGTCGCAGGCCAGGACATCACCGTGAGAATAATCCGCGGGCTGGTCGCAGCTTGCCGGGCCGAACCGGCCCTCAACGGATGGTACGACGGTGACACGATGAGCCGACGCCTGTTTGAGCGTATTGACCTGGCTATGGCAGTCGATACGCCGAACGGGCTGATTGTGCCGGTGCTTAGGGATGTGGGCAGCAAGAGTGCGGCGGCGCTGCGCGCAGACCTCGATCGTACCAAGATCGCGACCCGCGAGCGCAGCGTATCCCCGGCCGACATGCAAGACCCGACCATTACTTTGTCTAACTTCGGCATGATGGCCGGGCGTTACGCGTCGCCGGTGATCGTGCCGCCGATGATCGCCATTCTCGGCACTGGCGGCACGCGCCATGATGTGGTGCCGGTCATGGGCGGCATCGAAGTTCACAAGCGTATTCCCTTATCGCTGACCTTCGATCACCGTTGCGTGACTGGGGGTGAGGCGTGCAGATTTCTCGCCACACTCATCAGCGACCTGCAGCGCGCCAGCTGATTTACGGGATTTCCGCGGCCTTTCCGCAATTGCTCGATCCAGGAGTCCGTTTTCGGGGCAAAAGCGGGTAAACTCCCGGTGCCGGAAAAGGACAGCTCGTTGGTTCGAGCCGGGCTATCGCCAGACCGAAGCCCAGGCAAATCGGAGCCCGGAAAATGCCGCAACGAAGATTGACGGACGTTAAGAACAAGATCCTCGAAAAGGTCGTTGCCGAGGCAGCTGCGCTGCCAGGAGTTCCGCCCAAGATCGATGTCGATGAGTTCATCCGCCAGTACTTCAGAATTGTCTCGGTAGAGGACTTGCGTGACAGGTCGCCCGCCAACCTTGCCGGCATGGCGCTTTCCCATCTTGTATTCAGCCGCACACGCAAGCCCGGACAGGCACTACACCGCATACTGAATCCCGAGCGTGAGCGCGACGGCTGGAGCTCGCAACATACCGTCTTGCAGATGGTTAATGACGATATGCCGTTCCTCGTGGATTCACTTGGTATGATCCTCAATCGCAGCGGCCGATCCATCCACCTGACATTGCATCCGGTCTTTCAGGTCACGCGCAACAAGAGCGGCGAGATAACCCGAATTCTGCCGCCCGGCAAAAAGATACGCGGCCAGAAAGCGGAGTCGTTCATACAGGTTGTTTTCAATCGCATTGGCGACAACGCGCTCAAGCTTCACGTAGAAAGCCTCATTGCCGATACGCTGCGTGATATTCGGCTGGCCACAGATGACTGGCGGCTCATGCTGGCCAAGAGCCGGGAGATCCGCAAATTATTGTCAGCCAATCCGCCACCATTGAATGCACATGATCTCAAGGAAAGCGAGGCGCTGCTGGCGTGGATGGAGGACGATCACTTTACATACCTGGGGTACCGCGAGTACGACCTGGTATCGGAGGGCGGAATCGATGCGCTGGCCGCGGTGCCGGATAGTGGACTCGGCATTTTGCGCGCTGTGCACCATAGCGACGGGAGTGGTGGCCGCGACCGGCAGCAATTAACAGCAGACATCCGCAAGCAGGCGAATATCCCGCAACTGCTGATTATCACCAAAGCAAATTCTCTCGCTACCGTGCATCGCCCGGGATACCTGGATTACATAGGCATCAAACGTTTTGACGAAAACGGCAAAGTTGTTGGTGAGCACCGCTTCCTTGGCTTGTTCACATCTGTTGCTTACAGCCGCAGCCCCCGGGAAATCCCGCTCCTGCGGCACCGGGTCGAACAGATAATGAAGCGCTCCGGCCTGCGACCAAGCAGTCACTCCGGCAAGGCTCTTTTACATGTCCTGGAGACGTACCCGCGCGACGAGCTGTTCCAGAGTTCGATTGAAGACCTTTTCCGCATTGCCATGGGCATTCTTGGCCTTCAGGATCGTCAGCGCGTCAAATTATTCATTCGCCGCGACGCGTTTCGACGCTTTTTCTCCTGCCTGGTTTTCGTGCCGCGTGAGCAGTACAACACGGCTGTGCGCAAGAAAATCGAGGAAATCCTGCGGGAATCATTAGACGGTAAGTCCGTGGAATCATCGCCGTTGCTGTCGGAATCGGTACTGGCGCGTGTTTATCTCATCGTACGCACCGAACCGGGAGCTCGCCCGAGATTCAATATTCGCAGCATCGAGAAACGTATCACGGCGGCCGTGCGTTCCTGGCAGGACCAGCTCGCCGAAACCATGCTCGAGCGTTTTGGTGAACAGCGCGGGCTTGAGCTATTTGATCGTTACGGTCGTTTCTTCCCTGCCGCCTATGAAGAAGACGTGTCACCGCGGGCCGCCAGCTTTGACGTTGAGAAAATGGACACGCTGGGCGATGGACCCGAAGACTTGCGAATGAGTCTTTACCGCCCACCGAGTTTTCCCGATAGCAATCTGCGCTTCAAAGTCTTTCATCGTTCTCAGCCAATTCCGATCTCCGAAGCCCTGCCGATGCTGGAAAACCTGGGTCTGAAAGTCATCAGCGAAAGACCCTATCGTGTGGAATTCGACGACGGCAGTACCCTGTGGATTCAGGATTTCGAAATGGTCTATGCCCATGGCACCATCGATCCGGCAAAGGTCAATGAGATTTTCCAACAGGCGTTCTACCGGGCCTGGCGCGGCGAGAGCGAAAACGATGGCTTTAACCGCCTGGTGCTGGGCGCAGGCCTCAGTTGGCGCCAGGTCTCGCTGCTGCGGGCATATTGCAAGTACTTGCTGCAGACCCGTCTGCCCTTCAGCCAGGCTTACATGGAATTTTCTCTAGGCCAGAACGCCGAACTGTCGGCGCGACTGGTCGAATTTTTCGAGTGTCGAAATGATCCCTCGCTCAGCCTGGGTCGGCGAGAGCGAAAAATCGTCAAGCTCAAGGAGCAGGTTCTGGACATGCTGGACGATGTCGCCAGCCAGGACGACGACCGCATCCTGAGAAGTTTCCTCAGCGTAATTATGGCGACTTTACGGAGCAACTATTTCCAGACAGGTGAAAATGAATCAGAGACCACTTATCTCTCCTTCAAACTCGATCCGCGGGCGGTGCCAGACCTGCCCAAGCCGCGTCCGATGTTCGAAATTTTCGTGTACTCGCCGCGCGTGGAAGGTGTACACCTGCGCGGCGGCCACGTTGCCCGTGGCGGCTTGCGGTGGTCGGATCGACGCGAGGACTTTCGCATCGAGGTGCTGGGCCTGATGAAGGCACAGATGGTCAAGAACACGGTGATTGTCCCGGTCGGCGCGAAGGGTGGATTCTTCGTCAAGAAACTGCCTGAAGGCAGCCGCGAGGACGTCATGCAAGAAGTCGTTGCCTGCTATAAGATTTTTGTCAACGGCTTGCTCGATCTGACCGACAATATCGTCGACGATACCGTGCATCCGCCTGACAACCTGGTGCGGCATGACGATGACGACCCCTACCTGGTAGTTGCCGCGGACAAGGGCACAGCCACATTCTCAGATATTGCCAACTCAGTTTCCGCGGAGCACGGCTTCTGGCTTGGCGATGCCTTCGCCTCCGGTGGTTCGGTGGGCTATGACCACAAAAAGATGGGCATCACTGCACGCGGTGCATGGGAGTCGGTGAAACGCCATTTTCGTGAAATTGGTGTGAACACCCAACAGGAATCGTTTACCGTTGCTGGCATCGGCGATATGAGCGGCGACGTGTTCGGTAATGGCATGCTTCTGTCGCCCCATATCCGCCTGCAGGCAGCATTTAATCACTTGCATATTTTTCTCGACCCGGATCCTGATCCAGCCACCAGTTTCGCTGAGCGCAAACGTCTTTTCGAGTTACCACGCTCAGGCTGGGAAGACTACGACCGCGAACTTATCTCCAACGGCGGTGGCGTATTTTCGCGTAAGGAAAAGCAAATCAAGCTCAGCAAGAAAGTGCAGGCTATGCTGGATTTGAAACAAGAAAGCGTCACGCCCCAGGTCTTGATTTCTGCGATCCTCAAGATGCGTGTCGACTTGCTGTGGAATGGTGGCATAGGTACGTATGTCAAAGCCGCCGCAGAATCCCATGGCGATGTGGGCGATCGCACGAATGACAGCGTTCGTGTTAACGGCGCGGAACTGCGCTGCCGCGTGGTTGGGGAAGGCGGCAATCTTGGGTTTACCCAGCTTGGACGCGTCGAGTATGCCCTCGCTGGGGGGCGGCTCAACACCGACTTCATTGATAATTCGGCTGGTGTTGACTGCTCGGACCGGGAAGTGAATATCAAGATACTGCTTAACCTGGTTCGTCAGCACAAACGGCTTACCGACTCGCGGCGCAAGCGCTTGCTCGCAGCAATGACAGATGAGGTCTCGGGCCTGGTTCTGAGAAACAACTACCTGCAAAGTCAGGCCATCAGCATGTTGGAGATTCATGCGGCCGAACGCGTCAATGAGCATACTCATATCATTCGTTTAATGGAGCGTCGCAAGGAACTGGACCGGTCTCTGGAAGCGCTGCCCAACGAGGAAGAAATCGCTGAACGGCGCCGCAACCAGCGAGGCCTGACCCGCCCGGAACTCGCTGTACTGCTTTCTTACAGCAAGATCAGCCTGTACAAGGACCTGCTCAAGTCCGATGTACCCGAGGATGCCTACCTGGGCCTGGAATTGACCCGCTACTTTCCGATGCCGCTGCAAAAGCACCATAGCGAACTAATGGAAAAACACCGGCTGCGTCGCGAAATTATTGCCAATGCGATCACCAACAGCATGATAAACCGCATGGGTCCGACCTTCGCAGACCGCATGCAGGAAGAAACCGGCACAAATGCCGCCGGCGTTGCGCGTGCCTATACGATCGCGCGCGAGGCCTTTGGTATGCGCGATATCTGGATCGAGATTGAAGAGCTCGACAACAAGATCAATGCCAATGTCCAGTACGCCATGATGGCAGAGACCATGCAGCTGATGAAGCACGCTACCCGCTGGTTACTTGGCCCTTTATGGAAATCGCTGGATATCGCCGGGTCGGTGGATCACTTTCAACCTGGCGTCACAGAGCTATTTGAATCGTTGCAGAAGCTGCTGCTCGGCAGGGAGCTGAGGCAGTTTAAGGAGGCCAGGCAACTGTATGTGAACATAGGTGTGCCCGAAATACTTGCCGAAAAAGTAGCCTTGCTACCATTTATGCGGCCCGCGCTGGACCTGGTTGAGGTCGCCACCCAGACCAAAGCCAGCGTAAGCCGCATCGCCGACATCTATTTCTGCCTGGCTGAGTCCGAAAGCCTGAACTGGCTGCGTGAACAAATTGAGCAATTGGTTGTGGAAGGTCAATGGCAGGCTGCCGCGCGTGGCAGCCTGCGGGAAAACCTTTTTCTGATCCACCGGGGACTGACAGCGGAAATTCAGCAGCTGGCACCACGCAAAGAGGCTGACGACGCAGTTAAAGAATGGATTCACAAGAACCTGCAGAAAGTGGAGCACGCGCGACAAGTGTTAAAAGAGATGCGTACATCTGCCAGCATGGAGTTCGCAACCTTGTCTGTGGCGGTACAGGAAATGCGGAGGTTGGAGAAGCAATGAACGCCAGCACATTTAATGACCCTGTACATCGGCACAACTTGCCGGCTGATGCAGAAACGGCGGAAGCATGCTTTGGGCTACGGCTCACGCTACCTGAAGAGGATACGTTTGCCAAAGTATTGGGCTCAGGCTGGCAAAAAGAACGTTGGTTCACAAGCGAAGCTGCACGCGACAATGCAATTACTGAACTGCGCCGTCAGCACCCCTATTACCGCCTGGGTGATCGGCCAACCCTGCAGATTCAAAAAATTAATCGCCCTTCCGGGCAAATCAACGAAAGCTAATCGCGATTCTTGCGCTGATCGTCACGCCAGATTTTCAGCTGGGCCGGGGCTTCAATACCGACGCTCACTGACCCGCGATGGGTCTCGCGTACTTCGATAACTATTTCGGCATCGCGAAACAGCTCGCCGACAGTCATATTCGGATCGAGCTGATCATCGGGAAAAACCCGGATCGATTCGCCTCGGCGACGCTTCAGAGTCAGCATCATGCCCCCCGGCTGTTTTAGTACGCAGGGGTGGGCGCTTGCCCCACCTGCTGTTGACTGTGCCTCAAGGGGGGCAGAAAAAGTATCAGGAAAACCCCGATATTGCAGAACCGAGGTTAAAAAGGTCAGAGGTCCGACGTTATCAGGCCAACGCGAATGGCAAAGCGAACCAGCCCGGGCACGTCGAATATATCCAGGCGCTCCTGCAACTGGGCGCGGTGAGTCTCGACGGTCTTGGTACTGACATGCAGGATTTCTGCGATCTGACGGGTCGAGTTGCCTTCCACAATAAGTTGCAGAATCTCGCGTTGCCGGGGTGTCAGCTTGTCCAGCGGAGCCTTGGCGGATTCCACCCGGCCCAGGTAGTCATCGATAACGGTCTTGGAAATGGCCGGACTCAGATAGGTTTCGCCGCGGGCCACGGCATCCAATGCAAATTTAAGCTCCGACGTTGCAGCCTCTTTCAACAAGTAGCCTGATGCGCCTGCCCGCAATGCCTGCAGCACATATTCTTCGTTGGAGTACATGGAAAGAATGATAATTTTGACAGCAGGCTGTTCCTTTGCCAGCCGGGCCGTCGCCTCAAGGCCATTAAGTCCGGGCATCGAGATATCCATCAGCACGATGTCCGGGTTTTCTTTGCGCACCAGCGCCAGGCCCTCGCGGCCATCGCTGGCTTCACCGGCAACATCCACCCCCGGGAAACTCGAAAGCAGCGAACTGATTCCCGCCCTGACCAGCGTGTGGTCTTCGCACAGGATGACTCGCAGTGTCCTCAAGACGCGTGTCCCTTATTGCCTGCCGCTATGCGTGCCCGCACGGTGCTTCACCCCGTGCGCGCAATGCGCGGACCCTCTTCCGCCAGCGTCAGCGGCAGCCACGCCCTGATACGGGTGCCCTCGCCCGGTGTCGAATCGATATCTGTTTGGCCGCCCAGCAAGACAGCTCGCTCCTGCAGCCCGAGCAATCCGAAACTGCCGCCCCTTGCAGCGCGCTGCAGACCCGCGGCAGAATCGAAGCCGCAACCATCATCTCGAATGTCAATCTGCAGACGCTCACCATCCAGGCTCACCGAAACGTCCACGCGCTCGGCCTGCGAATGGCGGGCGACATTCGTCAGCGCCTCCTGCACAATCCTGAAAGCTGCAGTTTCCACATCGGTTGGCAGTCTTACTCCCGTGAGCGAGTCGGCCGACAGACTTGCAATAACATGGGTGCGACTCGACTGCCGGTCAACATACCAGCGCAGCGCCGGCAGGAGGCCGAGATCATCCAGGATCGCCGGCCTAAGATCCAGGGAAATGTCCCTTACCTGCTGCAAGACGTTATCTACAATCTGCATACTATCCAACAGAGACGCCGCAGATTGGCCGGGCAAACTGGCGTTGCCTTGCAAGTCGAGCTTCAATGCCGTCAGGCTCTGGCCGACCTCATCGTGCAATTCCCTCGCCAGGTGTCGTTTTTCGATCTCCTGCGTTTCCAGCAGTCGCTGAGAAAGCTTCTGCAATCGCCGCGAGTACTCGCGAATCTTCCGATCGGCATCACGTTGCGCGGTGATATCCCGAGTCACTGCAAGATGACCGCTGATTTCTTCTTTCTCGTTACGCAGAGCTACGGCATGAGTTTCCAACCAGCGGCGTACACCATCCAAAGTCTCAATCTCAAAAGTAAGTATTCCAGAATGTCCGGAAAACACCGATTCAGCCAGTTGCATAAAAGCTTTGCGATGCTCATTAACAACCAACCTCACAACCGAGTTCTTGCGCAGAAACTCTACCGTTGCTTCTCCCAGCAAGAGTCGACCTGCGGGGTTGATATTCAGCAGTCGCCCGTCACGATCAAGTGTCCAGACACATTCGGGCTCCGACTCAATCACAGAGCGCAGATAGTTTTGACTCGCTAATAGCTGGGCTTCATAGCGGCGCCGCTCGCTGATATCGAAGCCCATTCCAACCATATAGGACTGCGTGGACGTTGCAAGACGCAACCCCGTGAAAACATGGGGGATAATCTCTCCTTTACTTGTAACGAGGCCGGCTTCGACACGACCTTCGCCCTCTTCGAAGACGCGTTCAAATTGCTGGCGCATTGCTTCCCGATCTTCTTCAGCAATCAACTGCCGTGGATCGATCTTGCCCAGTTGCTGGTGGCTCAACCCCGTCAGGTTTGCCAAGTTGTCATTCCAGCGCACGAAATGTCTATCCTGATCAATGACGTAGAACACGCCTGGCATTGCATTTATTATCGTTTCTGAAAATTTCTTCTCGGACAAAAAGCGTGCCTCGCTGCGTTTGCGTGCCGTCATGTCCAGGCCCACGCCCACCACAAAACGCCGCGAATGTTGCTCCAGCAGACAAGCATTCAACAGCATTGGCACCACCTGTCCGTCTTTTCTTATAAGATTTGCCTCGGTGCTTGCCTCGCCGGATTCAAACACGGCTTGCAGGCCCTGCTCGATTCGCTGCTTGCCTTCGTTGTCGAAAAAGTCTGCTGGCCCCATTTGCAGGGCTTCTTCTTCGCTGTATCCATTCAGTTCCAGAAAGCGGTCATTAAAGCGCACCAACTGGCCGTCTTCGGTGTAAACATAAAACGTTCCGGGCAGGCTGTTTATGACTGCATCGGCAAACCGCTTTTCCTCTTTAAGTTCCTGCTGGTCGGCAAAACGCCGGGTAATGTCGTCGCTCATCAGCATTACACGAGCAACAGCAGCGTCCTTGCCACGAATCGCTATAAAGGAGCTTGCAACGATTCGCTCACGGCGCGTGTCGGCAATGGTATACACCAGGCTCGAGTTACGACCCAGCCAGGCATCATCCAGCGCCTTGGCGACCGCACCTCGGTCGTGCTGTCGCACATGCCCGAGATACTGGCTGCCCAGGAGCTCCGACAACTGGTTATGGTTGAGCATTGCTACCGCAGCCGGGTTGGCGGACATCACTCCGCCATCGGCGTCAATTTCGATGATGCCCGATGTTGCATTCTCAATCAGGGCACTCAGTCGCTGCTGTTGCTCCCGCAGTCCGGTCTCAGCCGCCTTACGCGCACTGATATCGGTGATGCTTCCGCGCAGCAGGATACGTCCCTCGTCTGGCAACCTGATCAGACGAACCTCGCAGGGCACCTGCTTACCGCCAAGGCTCTGGTGCATCCAATCAAAGATTTCCGTGCTACCAGCAATGGCAGCCTGAATATGGTTTAGCAGCACATCTGCAGACAGTCTTCGATCCGGCTGAATCGCTGGGCTTAACTCGGATAAACTCATGCTAAGCAGTTTTGCCTTGGGCGCTTCAAACAGCGACTCGGCGTTGCTGTTAACGTCAATTAAATACCCTCGTTCAACATCCAGTACCACAATTGCCTCGGATGCACTTTCGAACAGGTTCCTAAATTGCTGTTCGCTTTCTTCAAGCTTGCGTGAGGTCGCAACGAGCTCGGTGATATCCCGTCCTTCCACCACGATGAAGCGCAATTCTCTATTCTGGTCAAAAACTGGCGTGAAAGACCGGTCTGCGACATGCGGCTGCCCGTCCGCCGACTCAAATTGGCACTGATCGCGCGTGCGCTGGCCAGCACACGCTGCTGCAATCCCCGCACGCACCAGCTCGCTCTCGCCTTCAATATGTTTCCACCACGGTGCATCCCAGAATTTGACACTCTTTACTTCTTCAAGCGCACAACCAGTCGCCTGCAATGCAGATTCGTTGATATCGAGCAGGCAGCCTTCGCAGTCTACCAGCGCTATGAATCCAAAAGTGTTTTTCAGTGCCGCCTCTAGTCGCAGCCCGGTCTCGGCCAATGCAGCGTCAGCCAGATGCTGGCTCGTCAGGTCGAAGTAGAAACCTTCATAGCAACATACACAGTCTTTTTCCGTGACAGCCTCGATATTCATCATTCCGACCGCGCGCCCGGAATCGGCTTTGTTGAGTTTGACTTCGAAATTATCCCGGCGCGCGCAAGCCCTGAGTTCAGCACCAATATCAGCCGCAGCAGTTTTTGTTTCGACAATATCGCCAAACAGACTGAGACCCTTTAACTGCGAAGCATTTGCATAGCCGAGAATTCTCGCCAGGGCAGGATTGGCAACAGTGATCTTGCCTGCCGGGTTACACTGAAAAATGCCCGCCGGCAGATTTTCAAACAAGATGCGATAACGCGCCTCACTCGCCGCCAGGGCCTTTTGCGTCGCAATTCGCTCCTGATCAGCACGCCAGTCTTTGACCGAGATCCGGCAGACCTCAGGCATGCTGGCAAAATTTTCATCGTTTTTGGTGATGTAATCGCAGGCTCCCCCCTTGATCGCCTGCATCGCCTGGGATACATCACCGTAACTGGTCATCAAGACCAGCGGAATTTCAGTCCCTGCCTCATCCAGTAACTCCACACCGTCGCCATCGGGCAGGCGCATGTCTGCCAGGATGACATCTGGTTTGAGTACCTGCAGTTGCTCCCGCGCCTCCTTGAGGCTCGCGCAACAAGTCACGGTTACATTGTAGGGGGACGCCGCAAAGCTACGTCGGATGAGTTCCATGTGATCGGCAGAATCTTCAACGACGAAGACAGAATAAGTGTCGTACTCGTCACCGCGAATGTCCTGAGAAATTCGGCTCACTCGCTGACTCTTACTGCGCCGTAACCGGGCGCGGAACCCTGTTGCACTGCAACCAGAACTTGGTTGCCGCCTGCAAGTGCTCTTTGAATTCTTGGTAATTGAGCGGTTTTGCAAGGTAGGCGTTGGCCTGAGCAGCGTAAGCGCCCTGGATGTCCGGGTCAGCAGTCGAGGTCGTGAGCACAACCACAGGGATAGAACTCAATTCCGCATCGCCCTTGATTTTCCGCAAAAGGCTGAGTCCGTCCAGCTTGGGAAGACGAAGATCCATGAAGATAAGCGACGGACGCGGGACAGGGCTTTTGCCGCTGTATTGACCTTGGTGTTTCAGAAACTCCAACGCCTCTTCTCCATCACTGACATGAAAAAGGCGCCCGCCGATCTGGTCTTCCTCGAGGCAGCGGCTGATGAGTTCAGCATGGTCGCGATTATCCTCCACCAGCAAGACGGCCAGCTCAGCCTCACTGTCAGCATTTCTTTCCATGAAATGAACCTCTGATCGCCAATCGGGTTAATGATATCACGTAGATTTGCCGGCACGGCGAGGCATATCGAGGGTCAGCATTGCAATTTCGAGATGCCCTGGTGTACTCACGCGGTCGCATCGGCTGCCGGCAGCACAAACACGAAACGCGCACCGGAGGTTTCAGCTGCAGCCTCGACCCAGATCCTGCCGCCATGCACTTCAAGGATCCGCCGCGCGAGAGAGAGCCCAATACCCGTTCCCGGGCCGCCCGGGCCGACTTGCTCGAACAAACCAAATACCCGCTCGCGATCATCCAGGTCGATCCCCACCCCGTTATCCTCGACAAAGTAGCGATTCTCAGAATCGTGCTGTTCACATCCGACGTGAATCACAGGCGCCTGCCCCGGCACAGAAAATTTGGTGGCATTCTCAAGCAGATTCTGCACCAGCTCGAACAACCTTACAGGATCTCCACTGGCATCCGGAAGATCATCTGCCACGGTGACAGTGGCGCCCGACTTTTCGATCTGCCCCTGCATAATTTCGACCACTTCCGCAACCAGACGATTCATGTCAACGCGCTGCTTCGGGCCACTCAGTTTTCCGCTTCTTGAAAGCACCAGGAGACCGTCCAGCAGTTTCTGCATGCGCGCAGAGGCTTTATCGATGCGCGCCAGATCTTCGCCGAGCGCGTCGACCTGCCCTGCTTCTATCAGCCGCTGCATTTCCTTCGCGAAACCACGGATGGTAATGATCGGACTCTTCAAGTCATGGGACACCGTATAGGTGAATCGCTCCAATTCACGGTTTTTGTCGGCGAGTTCATCGACCAGCTGTTGCAGCCGGGCCTCAACGCGCTCCTGGTCCGTTACGTCTACCGCCACCGTCAGCACGCTCGGTAGTTGCATTTCGCTCTGATC
This sequence comes from Gammaproteobacteria bacterium, assembly GCA_041565075.1. Classification (GTDB taxonomy): domain Bacteria; phylum Pseudomonadota; class Gammaproteobacteria; order Steroidobacterales; family JABDLF01; genus JABDLF01. The sequence continues at coordinate 13,180 of JBFGOQ010000009.1, read as the reverse complement.
AAGCAGCAAGCGCGATACCCGGTGCCGCCGGTTCTCTCCCGACACAGTGGTCAGGATCTCGACATTCTCACTGTCACCGATTTGCCCGGCAAATATTTCCTGCTCTCTGGATTGCAGTTCCTCGAGCTGCGGCAACTCCGCCGCCAATGCAATCTTGTCGCTGCTGGCCAATTCGTTGGCACTGTGCCCGAATGCTCGCGCGGCAGCCCGATTGGCGAATACAAAACCACCAGATTCATCTCGTGCGAATATCATATGCGGGACAAGGTCTATGATTGCCCGGATGCGGCGCCGGCTTTGTTCAAGGATGCGCGTTCGAACCCTGACTTCGCGGCCAAGCTCACGATTCCAGCGAGCCGTGAGACCGAGAAACCCCAGGCCGCAGGCAACGATCAAAAACACGCTGACCCCCGACAAATTCAGAAGGGCTGCATTGGCAAATTCCAGAACTTGTTGCTCAGTGTAGCCTTCCTTGACCAGTGCCTCGAGTCTGAGCCGCGAAAGATGGGCGTTGCCGAGAAGGAACGCACAGACCAGAAGAGCGGCAATCAAAACGGCAACTGTGAGCATGGCAGCACCGCGCCGATGCCTGACAGCATGGCCGAACCAACGAATTTTCAAGCGGCCAACGGCAGGGGTTAGCGTGAATAACAGCGGACCACAAAACAGCAAGGTCTGAAGAAAGCCGCCGAGCCACCATCCTTCCCAGACAGCGAAAGTCTCTACCGTGCTCAGCCCGCGGGTATGGCTCCAAATGAAAGAACCCGACGCGCCGGCGAGGGCAGCAATGAACGATGCAATCACAAAAAAAGTGATCGAGCCAACGCTTCTTATATCAAAGCGGCTGCCGGTGCTGCGGTAAGCGATTGCCAGGAATGCCAGCCCGACTGTATCGGAAAATGCGAAAAGTGTTGCCCAGCCCACTGCCATGCCTGAATACAGCGATAGCAGAAGCGTGGCCAGATACGCGGGTATGATGGCCCACCAGAAGCCCAGCCAGAAAAGCAACAAGGTACAAAATATCAGCGGCGGATAAATCGAGATGTAGGCCTCGAACCCCAGAATATTGAAAGGGATTGCCGAGAGATCTTTTTGTACTGCCAGGTATCCCGTGAGCATCGACAAGACAAGCGCTGCCACCCAGATTCCGATAACGACATAAGAGCGCCAGCGAAACCGGGCCGGAACACCCAGCAGATCACCAACGCCAAGCGTCGACAGCTCACCTAGCGGCGGCCGGATGGTTGCGGTCGCGGATCTTGCCGGCGCGGTCTTGCTATTCATGAGCCGGGGCCCGGCATCAGGATTTGTTCAACTGGCCATGCGGCGATAGCTGGTTTCGACCGGGGATTCTTCATACTACCGAGACAGGACAAAAAGGTGGCGCTTGATGTGACCCTTGGCGACGCCGCGCAATCATACATCATGCGGACCCCGGTGTTGCCGCCGGATCGTGCCCATCAGCGCCTGCTATCTGCTCGCGAGCAATCCCTGGCAAAGCAGCTCGCGAACCACCGCGCAGCACTCGGCGCGCGCGGCCCGGATATCGACGCCGGCTCCGGCGGCAATTTCGTCGCTGATTTGCGCAACCGCCTGGTTTCCATCGACGCGATCAATGAGCGCCGCCACACCTGCATTGACCGAGAAGCTCACCGGCAAACCGCGGGTTTTTACCAGTCTTGCAGGGCCTCGATCCGCCTGGGCAGGCAGCAGCGACAGGCCCTCGACCGGGACCGGGCGCAAGGCCAGGATTTCTTCATCGCTCGCACCATGGTAGCGATCACGGATAGCAAAGCCGCTGCTGATGTCATCCGCCACTGCTGACGCTACTCGCCCGCCCAACGAGGTAAAACTGCGCCAATTCTTGCCATGGCGCCTGCGCAACTGGATGAAGCCACTGCGAATTCCATGTACTTTGCGGTCGCGAAAATAATCAAGCCATTCCGAGAGCTCGCCGTCGTATGCGGTTGTCCCATCGGGGACCAGAGTTTGCTCGTGCCGCAGTCGACAGTACGCTTCAATATCGCTGCGACCCGAACACACAACCCAGGCATCGCAACCATTGTCATCGAACCACTGGCTCAGGCGGTTGCGCCAATCTTCCCCTTCGTACTCGACCCACTCGCAAATCATCTGCAGCACGCCGCCCTCGGTCAGGAACTGCGGGGCCTCTCGGACCAGGCCGAGGCAGAAACCATCCAGCTCTTGCTCACTGTCCGTGCACAAAAAGCGTTTCGACGGCGTGAGAATATATGGAGGATTGCAGATGATGCGATCAAAGCGCTCGCCTGCTACGGGCGCAAACAGAGCGCCAAGGCGGAGCTCGATATTTCCAATGCCGTTCAGGGCCGCATTTAACCGGGCAAACTCGAGCGCCCTCGGGTTTAAATCCGTGGCCACCACCTTGTCCGCAATCGACGCCAGCACCAGTGCAAAAATACCGTTGCCCGTGCACAGGTCGAGCAGCCGCCGGGCCGGTTGCCGCAGCGCCATTCTGAGCAGAAATCGGGCCGGGGGATTGACGCTCAAAACGTGTTCGACCGAGGTATCAGCCGGCAGTTTCTGATAACGGTCGCCGGCAACCAGGCGGTCTTCCGCCGGCACAAGCAAGACCCTTGCCTTTACCCGCTTATCGTCCTGCTCGACCAGACCCAGAGCGCACAAGTCATTGGCCAGCTTCTGCTCAATTAACCTTTGAAATTCCGCTCGCGGCACGGCCTGCTCCAGGAAAAACAAGCGAATAACCAGGCCCAGGCTCCCCGTGCCGGCTAATTTATCAGCGTGTGCCGCCTGCTCCGCTGCCGCCAGACGCACCGGGCTATCGAAGCCCAGCATGCTCAGCAGGATCTGCTCGTTATAGCCAAGGTGAGCAAGTGCCTCGCCGATTCGCGCCGCACGTGGCAAGTCTCTCTCGCTTAGTTTCAACAAATCATTTTCCCTTGCTAAAACTCATGCTTTGCTGCGCCAGAATGTAGCGTGTTTTCAGTTGACGGAACAGCTGGACGGAGCGACAGTCCCAATCTGGCCGTTCCGTCACAGCACCGCTTCAGGTTTGCCGTCGCCGGCCCCGCACTGTATCTTAACGTCAACAATAAGCACGCGATGCAAGATCGCCCGACATAGCGGAACTAGCAATGAAACCAAGAAAATCCGGCCGCTTTGTGAGTCGCCTTACCCGCAGCACCATGGCAGTCATCATGGCCGGTGGTCGCGGTAGCAGACTGAAACAACTTACGCTTAACCGGGCCAAGCCAGCCACCCCTATAGCCGGTAAGTTCCGCATTATTGATTTTCCTCTTTCCAATTGCGTGAACTCGGGTATTCGGCAAATGCTGGTGTTAACCCAGTACAAGGCACACTCGCTGATTCAGCATATACGGCGTGGCTGGGGGTTTTTGCGCGGCGAATTTGGCGAGTTTATTGAGATCGTTCCAGCACAGCAGCAGGTTGGGGAGATCTGGTATCGGGGTACTGCAGATGCTGTCTATCAGAACCTCGACATAATAGAAGAGCACAGACCGGAACATGTGCTGATTCTTGCCGGCGATCATGTCTACAAAATGGACTATGGCCCGATGATTGCCTACCACGTTGAAAATAATGCAGACATGACAGTGGGCGTTCTACGGGTGCCGCTCGAAGATGCCCGGGAATTTGGTGTCATGACCGTAGATGACAAAACCCGCGTCATTCGCTTCGCCGAAAAGCCAGACCAGCCCGAACCTACACCTGACGATGCCAGTATGGCTCTGGCATCTATGGGCATATATGTGTTTAACCGGGAATTGCTGAGCGAGATTCTGCGCAATGACGCCGAAGATGACCAATCGGCGCACGACTTCGGCAAAAACATCATTCCCGGCTCTATTAATAGCAGACGCGTGTTCGCCTACCCGTTCGCGGACGTAGAAACCCGTGCGCAAAGTTACTGGCGGGATGTGGGCAACGTGGACGCATATTTTGATGCCAATATGGAGCTCGTTCATATAACTCCGGAACTCGATCTTTATGACGAATCCTGGCCGATCTGGACCTACCAGGAACAGGTGCCGCCTGCCAAGTTCGTGCTTGACGAGGACGGGCGCAGAGGCATGGCGGTCAATTCCATGGTCTCGGGTGGTTGCATTATTTCCGGTTCGGTAGTTCGCCAGTCGGTGCTGTTCTCCAATGTGGTCATCGACGAAAAATCGCGGCTCGATTCGGCGGTCGTGTTACCCAATGTAAGGATTGGGCGCAACTGCACAATAGTGCGAGCCGTTATCGACGAGAATTGCGACGTCCCGGATGGGACCGAGATCGGGGTCGATCCGCAGCAGGATGCGGCGCGCTTTTTCATAACCAAGAAAGGCGTGGCGCTGGTGACCCAGGAGATGTTACAAGGCGGCTGAGTTGGCCGGTGCTATACTCGCGCGCGCACCGCGCACCTGTTTCTGGACTCATCTTCCATGCATGTCGTATTTGTAGCGCCATTCTTCATGCAAGCCACATTGCGATTCGTGGCTGGCGCAGCTGCATTGCCCGGCATCCGCCTGAGCGTAATAAGCCAGGATCCAGGCGAACGCCTGCCGGTACGGCTCAGGGCCAGGCTGGCAGCACATTACCAGGTTCCCGACGCCCTCAACCCGGCGTATATTGCACTTGCCGTTGAAAAGCTGTCCGCGCAGCACGGCAGGCCGCACCGCATCCTGGCCACACTTGAGCAGGCCCAGGTACCTGTAGCGCAGGTGCGCGAAGCCCTGGACGTCGAAGGCATCGGCGTCGAAGCAGCGCGGAGCTTTCGCGACAAGGCCAGGATGAAGTCCATGCTGCGCGGCGCGGGTATTGCCTGCGCCCGCCACAAACTGGCCGGCGATGCGCAGGCCGCCATCGAGTTTGTCCAGCAGGTGGGCTACCCCGTGGTGGTCAAGCCGCCGGCGGGTGCGGGTGCCAAGGCAACCTTCAAGCTCGAGAACGCGTCGGACCTCAAGAAATATCTCGCCATGTATCCACCGAACCCCAGTGAACCGGGCCTGCTCGAAGAATTCGTGACCGGACGAGAATACTCGTTTGAGAGCGCCATGCTGGACGGGCATATGTGCTGGAGTTCCTGGAGCAGTTACCTGCCTTCTCCATTGCAGGTTCTCGAAAACGACTGGATACAATGGTGTGTTGTGCTGCCTCGCGATGTATACGGCCCCGAGCATGACGCCATTGCACCCAGCGCCGTCAATACCCTCAAGGTGCTGGGGCTGCACAATGGGTTTAGCCACATGGAGTGGTTTCAGCGGGAAGACGGCAGCATTGCCATATCGGAAGTGGGCGCCCGTCCGCCTGGCGCACAATTCATGTCCTTGCTCTCGCACGCGCATGACTGGGATTTTTACCGCGGCTGGGCCGCCTTGATGGCGCTCGACCGATTCGAACCGCCCGCGCGCAAATATGCCTGCGGTGCGGCCTACATCCGCGGCCAGGGAAGCGGACCGATACACGCCATTCATGGCCTTGACCGGGCGCAGGCCAGATTGGGTGAGCTGGTCGTTGAAGCCAACTTGCCCAGGCCGGGCCAGGCGGCGTCCGATAGCTATGAGGGCGACGGCTACGTAATCCTGCGACATCCCGATACCCAGGTGGTGCGCCAGGCCTTGCAGGAACTCGTGCAGACAGTGCAGGTCGAGCGTGCGCCCGCAGTCCGCTGACTTGGCCCGGATGCCCACGCTGCAGGCCGGTAACGCACTTGCCTTGCTGGGACCCCAGTCACCGACTGCCAGTCTCGCTGAGGCGCTTGCCACACTGGGCACCAATGACCACATTGGTGTCATAACTGCCGGCTGGCGTGACGCCGAGGGGGAAATCAACGCCCTCATCGAGCATCTGGCGAAACCTGTTACCGACCTGGCATTGTATGAGCGCGTCGAGGATATTTTTGCGGTCGACCAGGCCTTATTTAACGCGCACCGCGAGCGCCAGGATATTTTGAAGCAACTGCAACGTCTTTATCGCGTCAGACTGCGCGCGGGGGCCGATGCATGTTATCGATTGATGAAGCGCACGGAAAGGCGCTCGTTGGTCACCCCGCAGCTGCGTGCCGCTGTCAGCCAGTTGCGTGCATTGGACCGCTTTCACGCCAGGCAGATTGCCAAGGTACACCTTGATTTTGAAGAAGAGGTCAAACCGTACTCGCGCCCTGCTGTTCGTAGCCACAGGGCCGAACTGGAGTCGGTGCTGAATAACCTGGGCGTGGTGCTGATCGCCGGCGGTCACGTGGCAGTGCTGGCAAGCCGTATGCGTTTGCTGGGCATGTCTGAGCTGCTGGCCGGACATCCCCTCGCCGGATGGTCCGCGGGCGCCATGGTTCTTACCGAGCAACTGGTATTGTTTCACGATCGGGCGCCGCAAGGGCGCCGCGAGCCGGAGCTGCTCGACGTCGGCCTCGGTCGTTGCCGTGGGGTGGTGGCATTGCCCGCCGCCAGCCTGCGGCTGGACATGGCAAGACGCGACCATTTGGGATTGATGGCCAAACGTTTTGCCCCGTCTCGCTGCCTCACTTTCGATCACGCTACATGGGCCACCTGGCACGAGGACGCGCTGATCGGCGCGAATGGCGTGTCGCGCATTCGCCGCAATGGTGCCCTCGCAGAGCTGCGTGTCGATGCATGAGGATCTGAAAAAGCTGATGCGCAAAGGCACGCCGGATGCGCAGACCATCCAGGCTTTCGTGGACAGCCATAGCTTTCCGTTGGCCGAGAAAACCGACGTGACTTTTGTTTACCGGGGTGAGGGCGAAGAAGTCTACTTGCGACACTGGATATTCGGGCTGCGCACCGCTCAGCCCCTGCAGAGACTTGCACAAACCGACTTGTGGGCCGTCACTATCGAATTGCCGGCAGAATCCCGGATCGAGTACAAGTACGAGGTGGTGGATAAAGGCCAGCGCTCGCTGGTCCTCGATCCGCTCAACCCTTACCAGGCCCGCGACCCTTTTGGTGCCAACTCGGTGTGCCGCGGCTACCGTTACCAGCGTCCCGAATGGAGTCAAGCTGATCCGGCGAGTCGCAAAGGAAAGTTTTCGCGCATGAAAATCGACAGCCAGGCTTTCGGCGAAAAGCGCGAAGTAGATTTGTATCTCCCGGCTCGTTACCGGGAATCACGCCGGTACCCGCTGCTGATCGTGCATGACGGCCATGATTACCTGCATTACTCGGAACTGCGCGCGGTGCTGGATAACCTGATTCATCGCCTCGAAATCCCGCCAATGATAGTTGCGCTGACCACTTCGCCAGACCGGCTGCGGGAATATGCCGGAGACGACCGGCATGCTGATTTCGTTTGCCAGGAATTGCTGCCGCAGCTGTGCCACGATCTGCCGGTCAGCGACGAGCCGCACACGCGGGCGCTGATGGGCGCGAGTTTTGGTGCGGTCGCGACATTACATACCGCCTGGCGCTATCCCGCATGCTTTGACCGCCTGCTGCTGCAGTCGGGGTCCTTCGCCTTCAGCGACATAGGCGGTCATGATCGGGGACCCGCCTTTGACCCGGTGGTCGAATTTGTAAACGAATTCCGGATGCGCCCGGGTAAACCGGCACAAAAAATTTACATGAGTTGTGGCGTCTATGAATCGCTGATCTACGAGAATCGTTCCATGGTACCGTTGCTGCAGGCGCATGATATGCAGGTGCGTTACGAAGAAGTCCGCGACGCCCATAACTGGGAAAACTGGCGGGACCGGCTGCGCTCGGGGCTGTCGTGGCTGTTCCCGGGCCCTCTGTGGATGGTTTACGAGTAGAATTTGCGTATCATCTGTACCGGGCGCGAGCCCATGACCAAGGAAAAGAAATGGCCACTATTACAAGAAAAATTGGTCTCTCCCTGGGCGCGGATATTTGCTGGCCCATCTGCTATGAAGAACTGCTTCGGCGCCTGGACCTGTCTGTCGAAATGGGAGGTGACACGCTGCGATTCGAAGTAGAGCGGCTGACCATTGAACCCTTTTCCCTGCAACAGGCCTGTCAGTATCAGGTAGTGATTGACCGGCTCACCCACTGGTACCACACCAGTCGAGAATGGATAAAGAAATCCGTTCTCATGGACGATCTTTACGTCTTTAATAATCCCTGGTCCCTGCAATCGGTGGAGAAACACTCGAGTTACTGCGCCATGATGCGCCTCGGCATGTCGGTGCCCCCGACCTGGCTGATCCCACCGAAGTCCTACGTACACTCGCCCGATCTTGAACCGACTTTGAGGCGTTACGCGCGGCTATTCGACCTTGGCAAGGTCGGCGAGGACCTGGGCTACCCATTCTTCATGAAACCTTCTGATGGGGGTGCCTGGGTCGGGGTCAGCAAGATCGATGATCTGCAAACACTGAAGACCGCCTATGAAGACAGCGGCACGCGAGTAATGCACCTGCAAGCAGCGGTATATCCCTATGACAGCTTCGTACGCTGCGTAGGGCTTGGTCCCCAGGTGCGCTTCGTCAATTACAAACCTGATGCTCCGCTGCATGATCGCTACGGAATGGAGGAGAACTTCCTGAATACGCAGGAGCAGAAACTGCTGCGTGATATGACGCTGACTATTAACGCGTTTTTTGGGTGGGACTTCAATTCCTGTGAAGCGCTGCGCAAGGCAGGACACTGGCACCCCATTGATTTTGCCAACGGCTGTCCAGATTCACAGGTTACTTCCCTGCATTATCACTTTCCGTGGCTCATCAAGGCGAACCTGCGCTGGTCGCTATTTTGTGCTGCGACCCGACGCAAAATGCGCTTGAATCTTGACTGGCCCGAATATTTCAAAATCGCCGACGCCGACCTGTCGTTCGAGGAAAAATTGAGCAAGTATGTCGCAATTGCCCACGAACGTTTCGAGACCGAGCGCTTTGAAGAATTCTGTGCGCAGCACCTTGGCCACCTGGACGAAGTTGCCAACGAGTTTTTTGGCAGCGATGTCGCGCACGACGCTGTGCGCCAGAAGGTCGAAGCTCTGTTTCCGGCCCACGAAATCGATGAATTCACGGAACTGTTCTGGCAACGGATTCAGGACGCCCGTGGCGCCCGGGTGAATATCAGTGTCTGAGCTTTCCAAGGAAGTATTTAACTGGTATTCACCGCATCTGGAGCAAGAGGTGCGGATGGTACGGTGGGGCCATTACGGCAAGCCCGTGTTGCTGTTTGCTACGGCCGGTGGCGATGCGGAAGAGGTGGAACGTTTCCATCTGATCGGTGCCGTCGGCGACCTGATACAAAATGGGCGAATCAAAGTCTATTCGATCGACAGCGTCGCAGGGCGCGCCTGGCTGTCCGGCGAACATTCACCGGAATACTGCTCGCGACTGCAGAATCTTTTTGACGCTCACGTATACAAGGAAGTGGTGCCGGCAATTCGCAAGGACTGTCAGTCTGAGGAAATCGAGGTCATCACAACCGGCGCGTCGATCGGGGCATTCAATGCAGTGGCAAGTCTCTGCCGCCACCCTGACGTTTTCAGTCTGGCCATTGGCATGAGCGGAACCTTCGATCTGTCAAAATACCTGCAGGGCCGCATGAACGACGACTTTTATTTTTCCTCGCCGGTGCACTACCTGCCGGGCCTCCCGGAGGGTCCTGTTCTCGCGCAGCTGCGTAAGCGGTTTATCTTGTTACCGACGGGCGAAGGACGCTGGGAAGACGTTGGCGAGTCCTGGCGCCTGGCGTCCATATTGGGTGCCAAGGGTATTCCTAATCGGGTCGATCCCTGGGGGACCGATTACGACCATAATTGGGTGACCTGGAGGGCTATGCTGCCCCGCTACCTCGCCGAGTTCGCCTGATTCCCGTTCGGGCCCTTACTCAGGAGGCATAAAGCTGCAGCTCGCTGCCGACCCGGTCGGCCATTTCCAGCGTGCGGCCAAGGTCAGGGTGTCTCAGCATGATAAAGCCGTCCGACACCAGGGTCTGGCGCCAGTCGCGGCGGTGCGTGCCGACGCCGAGCAGCGTATCCGAGACAATATACCGGCCGATATCACGTTGCAGTTGCTCGCGCCCTCTGATGTGGCGAATCACCCCGTTGCCCTGGGCGCGCTTGTAAATGGTAGCCACGTTGTAGCGACGCGGAACATTAAAATCAAAGTTGCTGCCTGACACGGCACAGCCCCAGGCACGAAATACATCGAAATCGCAGGCAAATTTCATCTGGTCGACCTGGTGAGCCCCCGGGGGCCGGGCACCAATTTCCCCGAACACAACCTCACCATTTGCTTTGCGATACCACTCCATGTGGGTGAAGCCGGTCTCAAAACCAAGCGCGGCCAACACCTCCTGCCCCATGCGAATGCCACCCTCGAGTTTCTTGTCCTCAACGTCTCGCAATGCCACCACCTGCGGGCTGATCCACTCATTGCTGCGCGCAATAAGCGGACGCGGTCGGTACCAGGCCAGGTTGTAATAAGCAATCTGACCACCGATGGTAATGGTGTCGAAGGTGAACTCTTCGCCGTCGACAAACTCCTCGACGCTGACCAGCGGCACATGGCGCAATCGGGGCAGCACCGCGCGCAATTCGTCCTGACTGTTGACGCGGTAAGTATCGGCAGAGCCGGCGCCGTCGATCGGTTTGATAATGATGGGAAAGCCCACTTGCTCAGCCGCCTCCCAGCACGCCGCAACTGAGGCGGCTGCAAAATGCCGTGGTGTTCGGATGCCGGCCTCATCCAGGGTTTTTTTCATCGCTTCTTTGTCGCGAAAGCGCCGTGCCTGGTTCGGGCGCATGCCGGGCACATCAAAAATCTCCCGTAATTGCGCCGCCAGCATAATTCCTGGCTCCCACAGGCACTCGATTCTATCCAGGCTATGGCCCTGCAATCGCTCTCGCAGAACACCTGCGACAGCCGCTTCGTTCCAAAGAGAACGCACGTGAACATATTCTGCGAGGTGCCGGCGCACCATTTCGGGCAGCGCGCCTGGATGCTGATCGCCGACGCCGATGACGGTGGCACCCGCCTCGTCAAGGCCACGCGTAAATTCAGGCATGTCGGCAGGATAGCCCGGTGAAATCAGCAAAACATTCATGAAAACAATCCCTCAGGCCGGTATGGCCAGCATGTACAATATCTGCTTTAAAGGCCCGTTTAAGAAGCGCCGCCCATGCAAGAAGACAGACCCCTCCGTATTCTCATGTCTGCCTCGGAGTTTACCCCGCTCGCCAAGACCGGCGGCCTTGGCGATGTCTGCGCGGCCCTCAGCCAGTACCTGCACGGCAGCGGTCATGATGTCCGGGTGGTCCTGCCATTTTACTCTTCCATCGACACCGCGGGGCTGCAAATTCATCCCGTTGACTTTATGCAGGACATCGAACTGATGCTCGGCCAGCGTAAATTCCGCTGCGATGTACATGTCACCAGCCTGCCCGGCGATCAGACCCCGATCTACTTGCTGCACTGCCCGGCTCTTTATCACCGTGCCGGAATCTACACGGATGGCAGCGACGAGCATTTGCGTTTCATCATGCTTAATCGAATGATCTTCGAAGTGTGCCAGCGCATGGGCTGGGCGCCCGATATCCTGCATTGTAATGACTGGCACACGGCCCTGGCGCCGCTTTACCAGCGTACGCTTTACGCGTGGGACAGCCTGTTCGCGCGAGCCCGTTCCCTGCTCACCATCCACAACATTGGCTACCAGGGCACGGTCGGCACGACAGCCCTCGATGAAATTGGCCTGGCAGACAAGAAGTCGTTGCTGCACCAGGAAGACTTCGCTGCCGGGCGCATCAATTTCCTGAAGACCGGTGTCCTGTATGCGGATGTGGTGTCCACGGTCAGCCCCACCTATGCGCGTGAAATACAGACTGCGGAATTTGGCATGGGGCTGGACGGTGTGCTTCGTGAGCGAAAGGCATCAACCATAGGAATTCTTAATGGTGTTGATTACGGTGAATGGAACCCTGAGATTGATAAACATATTCCACACCGCTACGGCCCCGGCAACCTGGCAGGCAAGGAGGAAAACAAGAAATCCCTGATGCAGGAAATGGGCCTTCGCTACCGGTCGGGCCGACCGCTGCTGGGACTGGTGGCTCGCCTGACCGCGCAAAAAGGCCTGGACCTGGTCGCCGATGTGATTCCGGCGATGCTCAAACGGCGTGACTTTTCTTTTGTCGTGCTAGGTAGCGGTGAAGGGAAATTCGTGGACTTTTTTACGCAATTGCAGCAGCATTTTCCCGAGCGCGTCTGTTTTTACAGCGGCTACAACAACAAGCTCGCCCACTGGATAGAAGCGGGCAGCGACATGTTCCTGATGCCCTCCGCCTATGAACCTTGTGGCCTGAACCAGATGTACAGCCTCAAGTACGGCACGATTCCCATCGTGCGCAAGACCGGTGGCCTCGCCGATTCCGTGGATTTGTTCGACCCTTCGACAGGTAGCGGCACCGGGATAGTGTTCCGCGACTACAATAGCGAAGGCCTGCGTTGGGCCGTCGATGCGGCTCTTACCCTCTACCAGGATCGCGATGCCTGGGTGAAAATAATGTCCAACGCGATGGCTGAGGATTTCAGCTGGGATAAGCAGGGTAGCCAATACATACGCCTTTACCGGGCCATGCTGGCAGCCAATAACTAGAATCTGGGCGCAACCCGGTCGACAGCGCCCGGCAAGGAACACAAGCAAGCTATGAACGTTATTTTTATTGAACCGTCTTTTCCTTACAACCAGCGGGAATTTGTGCGCGCACTGCATGCCGTTGGTGCGCGGGTTATCGGCATCGGTGAACGGCCGCCGGAATACCTGGACGGCGAAGTCAAAGGCTGGCTCAGCCATTACGAGCAGATCCGCTCGGTAGTCCACGAGCCATCGCTGCTGGCGGCAGTGCGGAAGATCCAGGGCCTGGTGTGGGTTGACCGCCTCGAGGCGACGGTAGAAGCGCATATCATGCCAGCCGCCAAAGTGCGCGAGGCCAGCGGCATCCCGGGTACCAGTGTAAAAACAGCGTTCTTGTGCCGCGACAAGCCCGCCATGAAACAAGCATTGCGCGAGGCCGGCATCCCCACTGCGCAATCAACGCGCGCTACGTCGCCGGAAGATGTTGCCGCCTTCGTGAAGCAGGCAGGTTTTCCCATAATTCTGAAGCCGACGGCAGGTGCCGGTGCTTCGGGTACCTATAAAGTAAAAAGCGCCAGGGAACTTGGTCCGGTCATGCGCGAATGTGGACTGGAGAATGG
>JBFGOQ010000008.1:0-60933 GCA_041565075.1 Gammaproteobacteria bacterium | reverse complement strand
TGCAGGCCGCGTTCTCGAGCGATGTCCGCCGTAAGGTCCAGCGGAAAACCGTAGGTGTCATAGAGCTTGAATACGATTGCGCCAGGTATGGTCTGACCATCGAGTGTCCCGATGGCATCTTCGAGAATGCTCATACCCTGGCCCAGGGTTTCAGCGAAGCGCTGCTCTTCCTGCAACAGGATTTTCTCGATGTGGCTCTGCTGTTTAGTAAGTTCCGGGTAAGCCGTGCCCATTGCCGCGCGCAGCGGTGCTACCAATCTATGAAAGAAAGGCTGTTCCACGCCGAGCTTGTGACCATGGCGCAACGCTCGGCGCATGATCCTGCGCAACACATAACCACGGCCCTCATTGGAAGGCAGCACGCCGTCCGCGACCAGGAATGCGCATGCCCGAATGTGATCGGCGATGACCTTGAGAGAATTGCTACTGCGATCACTGCATTGCGTGGCCGCGGCGGCTGCGTCGATCAGGTGGCTGAACAGATCAATGTCATAATTGCTGTGCACACCCTGCATCACCGCAGCGGCGCGCTCCAGGCCCATGCCGGTATCTACTGATGGTTTCGGCAGCGGCGCCATAACGCCGTCGGCCGAACGGTCAAACTGCATAAATACCAGGTTCCAGATCTCCACGTAGCGATCGCCGTGTTCTTCCGCTGAGCCCGGCGGACCCCCTTCCACTTCGGGGCCATGGTCATAGAATATCTCGCTGCAAGGGCCGCAGGGACCCGTTTCGCCCATTGCCCAGAAGTTGTCTTTTTCGCCCAGCCGCGCAAAACGAGCAGGATCGATGCCAATCTTTTGCAGCCAGATGTCGGCGGCTTCGTCGTCGTCCTCGAAAACCGTGACCCACAGGCGCTCGGGTGATAAGCCAAGGGTGCCGGTTACAAATTCCCAGGCGTATTCAATGGCTTCTTCCTTGAAATAGTCGCCAAAGCTGAAATTGCCCAGCATTTCGAAAAAAGTGTGGTGGCGTGCCGTGTATCCGACGTTTTCCAGATCATTGTGTTTGCCGCCTGCGCGCACACATCGTTGCGAACTCACAGCTCGTTTGTAGTGTCTTTCCTCGCGACCCAGAAAGACATCCTTGAATTGAACCATGCCGGCATTCGTGAAAAGCAGGGTGGGGTCGTTGGCAGGCACCAGCGGGCTGCTGGCCACGACTTCGTGTCCACGCTGCTCAAAAAAATCGAGAAAGGCTTTTCTCAGTTCCGCGCTGGTCATAAATTCTCATCCAAATCGGCCGCTCGCAGATCAGCTGACCGCTCCAATGCGGCCCTCGCCTGCTCGGCAGAAAACCCTCGCTGTGCCAGAAAGCGCTGTCGTCGGGCCCGCTCGCGCACGTCCTCGATGGCCCCGCCACCAAATCGCTTGGTGAGGACTTTTACAGCCAGTGCCGTCCAGTCGACCTTGGCGCTTGCCAACGCATTTCGCGCCAGGCTCTCGTCCACGCCGCGCGCTTTTAGTTCTGCAAGCATTTTCAGCGGCCCTTTTCCTTTGGCTGTCTTACTGCGCACGAATGCTTCAGCAAAGCGCCCATCGTCTAAAAGACCATCGGATTGCAATCCGTCCAGAACCGGTGCGACGAGATCGGGGGAAAACTCGCGCCGCGCCAGCTTGCGCTCCAGTTCCAGGCGCGAGTGCTCGCGTCTGGCCAGCAGGTCCATGGCCAGCCGCCGTGCCGCAACCCGGCCCTCAGGATCGGGGGCCAACTCGAAAAGTCTCAGGCCTCGGCGACTTCCGGCGCGGCCTCCTTTTGGCTAGAGGGCAACAGCTTGGCCCGCAGCGCCTGCTCTATTTCGTCCGCAATCTCGGGATGCTCCTTGAGAAAAGTCCGCACGTTTTCCTTGCCCTGGCCAATGCGGTCCTTTTTGTAGCTGTACCAGGAACCGGACTTGTCGACCAGACCCGCTTCGACACCCAGGTCGATCAGTTCACCCTCGCGCGAAATGCCTTCGTTGTAGACAATCTCAAATTCGGCCTTGCGAAATGGCGGCGCTACCTTGTTCTTGACGACTTTGACGCGCGTCTGGTTGCCGATCACCTCATCGCCACGCTTGATCGCGCCGATGCGCCGGATATCCAATCGTACCGAAGAATAAAATTTCAGCGCATTGCCGCCGGTCGTTGTTTCGGGGCTGCCGAACATCACGCCAATCTTCATGCGGATCTGGTTGATAAAAACGACCAGCGTGTTGGAACGCTTGATGTTAGCGGTGAGCTTGCGCAAGGCCTGCGACATCAGCCGCGCCTGCAGACCCACGTGAGAATCACCCATGTCGCCTTCGATTTCTGCCTTGGGAGTAAGCGCGGCGACTGAATCAATGACTACGATATCCACGGCCCCGGAACGTACCAGCATATCGGTAATCTCGAGCGCCTGTTCACCGGTATCGGGCTGGGAAACCAGCAACTCGTCCACATTGACACCCAGTTTCTCTGCGTAAACAGGATCGAGTGCGTGCTCGGCATCCACAAAAGCTGCGGTGCCCCCGGCTTTCTGTGCCGAGGCCACAGCCTGCAGCGTCAGCGTAGTCTTGCCTGAGGATTCCGGGCCATAAACCTCGACCACCCGGCCGCGCGGCAAGCCGCCAACACCAAGCGCTATGTCCAGCCCCAGCGATCCTGTCGAGACCACCTCCACGTCCGGCAGTGCACCTGAGTCCCCCATGCGCATCACAGACCCTTTTCCGAACTGCTTTTCTATCTGGCTGAGTGCGGCTGAAAGTGCCTTTTTCCTGTTGTCATCCATCAATATCACCTGTTGTCCAAGGTTGCAGAAAATGCGCCATCCTTAGCGCCCATCGTGCCCGGCCGGGCCTCGCAGCGCATTATTATTTCATATCCGCAGGAAGGCATACAGCAATGTCCGAAAACGCCGGTCAGGCCAGCTGAAAATCGCAAAGCCTGGTGTATTCGGGGCCCGCGCTGTGGGTGACCGACTTGACCAGGCAAAACTCTTCGACACGCCATCGCAGCGGCGCAATCTCGTGCGCGGCCGGCGCCTTTGCTGCCTTCCTCGCAATCGTCACATGCGGTCGGAAGGGGCGCTGCTCAAGGGCGACGCCGGCGCTCGCAAGTTGCGCGCGCAGCCCGGACACCAGCAAGCTCAGGGCATTGGGCATCTCACACGGCGCCAGCCAGGCGACCCCGGCACGCCGCCAATACCCGGCGCGCTCCAGCACCAGGTCAAAGCCCTCACCCGCCACTGCTTTGGCCGCCGCCTCGATACCGGGGCGGGCATCCTCATCGACGCTGCCGATGAACTGCAATGTCATGTGCAGACGCTCCGCTGGGACCAGTCTGTGCCTGGCCGACCGCATCAAAGCCGCCGCCGCAGCCTGGGTGGCCAGAGCCTCCTCCGCGTCCGGCCACAGGGCAAAAAAAAGCCGCAGGCGATTCACGAGGCCGGTATTCCGTCCAGGGCCGCAATAACTGACTGGCGGCGCACCGCCTCCCGATCGCCTTCAAACATAAATTTCCTGGCGGTGACCGCATCAACAGCAGCCCAGGCAATCCAGACGGTGCCTACCGGATTGGTATCGGTGCCTCCATCAGGCCCTGCCACGCCGCTTACCGCCGTGCTGACCTCAGCCTCGAACCGCGTGAGGGCGCCCAGCGCCATTTCCTGCACCGTGGCCTCACTCACGGCGCCATAGGTGTCCAGGGTCAAGGGATCCACACCGAGCAGCCGAATTTTCGCCGCATTGCTGTAGCCGACCACCCCGCCAGCGAACCAAGCGGAGCTGCCTGGCAGTTCTGTCAAAGCCTTGGCAATCCAACCACCGGTACAGGACTCCGCTGTGGCGAGCATGGCATTGGCCGCCTTGAGTTTTTTCACCGCCCGCTCGACGGCGGCCCGGATTTCTGTGTCCTCGAACATTGCTGGATGCTAGCACTGTGCCGGCGGACGGGAAAAACCTGCTGCGCTTGCAGGCCCGCCGGGCGGCGACTAGCATCGTCGGTCCACCTTGCCCGAGCCCGCCAGACGATGGCTACGACCGAAAGCGCCCACAAACACACACCGATGATGCGCCAGTATCTGAGCATAAAGGCACAACATCCCCAGCATCTCGTGTTCTATCGCATGGGTGATTTCTATGAACTTTTCTACGACGACGCACGCAAGGCGGCGCGCTTGCTGGATATTGCCCTGACTGCGCGCGGCAAGTCGGCAGGTGAACCCATCCCCATGGCCGGCGTGCCTTATCACAGCGCAGAGAATTACCTTGCCCGGCTGGTACGCCTGGGTGAGTCCATCGCAATCTGCGAGCAAGTGGGCGATCCGGCGGCCAGCCGCGGCCCGGTTGAACGCGCAGTAACCCGGATCATTACGCCGGGAACCGTTACCGACAACGCCTTGCTTGATTCCCGCCAGGACAACCTGCTGGCCGCCATCGCGACCGGGCAAGGCCGCCCAGAAGCGTATGGCCTTGCCTGGCTGGATTTGGCCAGCGGGCGTTTTCATGTCACGCATGTCGAGGATGAAGAAGCGCTGTTGGCAGAACTGGAGCGGCTGGACCCGGCGGAATTGCTGCTGAGCGAAGACAGCGTCGTGCATCCGTCAATTGCGCACAGATCCGGCCTGCGGCGCCGGCCACCGTGGCATTTTGACCGCGACTCGGGTTACCGGCAGCTTTGTCAACAGTTTGGCACCCACGATCTGCAGGCTTTCGGCTGTGACGACCAACCGCTGCTGATCTCCGCGGCAGCAAGTTTGCTGCTGTATGCCAACGAGACCCAGCTGAGCAGCATGCCTCATGTCCACTCACTGCTCACCGAAAGACGTTCAGCATGCGTTGTGCTGGACGCCACAACGCGACGCAACCTCGAGATCGAGAGGAGTCTGTCGGGCGACGATGCGCACACGCTAGCCGGGGTGCTGGACCGCTGTATTACGCCCATGGGCAGCCGCTTGCTTCGGCGCTGGTTGCAGCAGCCACTGCGCGACAACGCGGTCATCGAGAACCGCCTGGAAGCTGTGCAATCCCTGCATGAAACCGATATCGGCGATGGGCTGTCGGCCGCTTTGCGCGACGTCGGCGACATGGAGAGAATTCTCGCGCGCGTCGCATTGCGCTCGGCACGCCCACGCGATCTCGCACACCTGCGCGATGGCCTCGCGGTCGTCCCGGGCATCAAAGAGATGCTGACCCGAATATCGGCAGGACGACTGGCTGACCTGGCTGCGGATATCGGCCAACATGAGTCTTCCTCGGTCTTGCTCAACGACGCACTTCTCGAAACCCCGGCGCTGGTACTGCGCGAGGGGGGCGTGATTGCCGATGGGTTTGACCAGCAGCTCGACGAATTCCGCGGTCTGCAACAAAACGCCAGCGGCTATCTCAGTGATCTTGAGCTACGCGAACGTGAGCGCACCGCAGTACCTACCTTGAAGGTCGGGTACAACAGAGTCCACGGCTACTACATCGAGATTGGCCGCAGCAAGGAAATCGAGGTGCCGGCGGAATATGTGCGGCGCCAGACCCTCAAGAACTCAGAGCGATATATCACCCCGGAATTGAAAGAGTTCGAAGACAAGGTTCTGGGCGCGAAGGAGCGCGCCCTGGCACGGGAAAAGCAACTTTACGAGATGTTGCTCGATCGCCTGCTTGCAGACTTGCAGGCTCTGCAGGCAACCAGCGCGGCGCTTGCCGAAGCTGATGTACTTAACAACCTGGCGCGCCGGGCCGAAGCGCTTGACCTGGTCAGGCCCGAGCTCGCGCACGATGCCCGGGTGGAAATAACCGCCGGACGCCACCTGGTTGTCGAACAGGTGCTCAAAGCGCCGTTCATACCGAACGATCTGGTGCTCGGAGCCGAACGTCGCATGCTGATCATCACCGGCCCCAACATGGGCGGCAAGTCGACGTTTATGCGCCAGGCGGCTTTGATCGTCATCATGGCCCGCGTGGGCAGCTTCGTGCCCGCGACGGGCGCAGTCATTGGCGCCATCGATCGGATTTTCTCCCGCATCGGCGCCCAGGATGATCTCGCCGGCGGGCGTTCGACCTTCATGGTGGAAATGAGTGAGACAGCGAACATTCTGAATCATGCAACCCGCAACAGCCTGGTGCTGATGGACGAAGTGGGCCGCGGTACCAGCACCTTCGACGGATTGTCCCTGGCATGGGCGGCTGCGCATCATATTGGCGAAAAACTTGGTGCATTGACCCTGTTCGCCACACATTACTTCGAACTCACTACGCTGGCGGAGGAGCTCCCCCACTGCGCCAACGTACACCTGGACGCCAGCGAGCACGACGGCCAGCTGGTATTCATGCACAGCGTCAGGGACGGACCCGCCGACCGCAGCTATGGTCTGCAGGTGGCCGGGCTGGCCGGCGTGCCGCGCGAGGTGGTTGAGAAAGCCGGCGCTTATCTGAGTAAATTAGAAAACGATGCGGACAAGTCGGCCAATCATGTCACCAGGCAGGCACAACTGCCGCTCGCGGCGCCGGGTGAATCCCATCCGGTGATCGGCCAGCTGGCGGACACCGACCCCGACACCTTGAGCCCACGCGAGGCGCTGGAACTCATTTACCGGCTTAAAAAAGACCTGAAATAAAACCAGTGCTTATCGTCTGAACCGCCCGTGAACCAGGAAGAAAGTGGCCTGGGCAGCCGCCTCGGGACTGAACAGCACGCTGGAATGGCTCACCGGCAATGCAATCTGGTCGGCCGCGCCGGGCAGGTGTGTTTCTGCCAGTGCAACGGTGCCATCGTTGGGGCGAGCCACCCGGCTTATGACGCGACCCAGCCCCATACTTCGCGTGCCCGCCAGTACCCCCGCCTGTATATCTGATTGCCAGGATCTTGTGGCCGGTTCCAAGAGCCCATCGCAGACACTTTGCCCCAGCATCCTGCGACCCAGAGGTAACCGCGCAAGGCCGCGGGCCGCTGCCGAGCCCTGAATGGGCGAGCACAGCAACACCACCCGCCCGCTGCGATCGAAGCCATAGTTATGCACAAGTTCATGGGTGATCAGGCCACCGAGGCTGTGCGCGACGATATGCACCGGGCCCGCAGGCAGGGCCTCAATAAACTCGCCAAGGCCGGCAGTGATATCGGCGAGAGGATCTGTGACAGACCGATAACTGAAGCGCGTTGTTCGCCAACCGGTTTGCGCCTGTATGTGACGTTGCAAGAGAAAAGATTCCACGCCCGTCATCCACAAGCCGTGGACAATCACCACCGTCGGGTCGTTCAAGGCTGCGGTCATGGTCTGGCCAGTGCCGGCCCGGGTCAGTCTGCCTCTGGGCGCTTGCGTAGTCTGATGCCAACTTCTCTGAGCTGCGCATCGGTGACCTGCCCCGGCGCGTTGGTCAGCAAACACGCGGCGGTCTGGGTCTTGGGGAATGCGATGACGTCGCGGATGCTGTCAGCGCCGGCCATCAGCATGACCAGACGGTCCAGCCCGAAGGCTATACCGCCGTGCGGGGGACAACCGTACTGCAAAGCATCCAGCAGGAAGCCGAATTTTTCGCGCGCTTCCTCCTTGCCGATTTGCAACAGTTCAAAGACCGTATTCTGCATTGTCTGATTATGAATACGAACCGAGCCGCCACCCAGCTCTGTACCGTTGAGGACCATGTCATAAGCACGTGACAAGGTTGCCGCCGGGTCTCGTCGCAGGGCTTCGGGGTCGTCAGTGGCTGGCGCTGTAAAGGGGTGGTGCAGGGATATCCAGCGATTCGCCCCAAAATCCCATTCAAACATCGGAAATTCAACAAGCCACAACGGTGCCCAGCCCGGCTTGATGAGGCCATGGTCATGACCGAGTTTGACGCGCAACGCACCCAGCGCGTCGTTGACCACTGGCGCCTTGTCTGCGCCAAAAAATACCAGGTCGCCGGCAGCCGCCCCGGTGCGCTCGAGGATGCCCGTGACAGCGTCATCCGGCAGAAACTTGAGAATAGGCGACTGCAATCCTTCACGGCCGGCAGCAACGTCGTTGACCTTGATGTAGGCGAGACCCCGCGCGCCATAGCGGCTGACGAACTCGGTATAGATATCGATATCCTTGCGGCTCAGGCCGGCGCCGCCGGGCAGGCACAGGGCGGCAACGCGCCCGTCAGGGTCAGCAGCAGGACCTGCAAATACCTTGAATTCCACGTCCTTCATCAGGTCGGAGACTTCGACCAGTTCGAGCGCAATGCGCAGGTCTGGTTTGTCGCTGCCGAACCTTCGCATGGCTTCCGCATAGCTCATGCGCGGAAACGGCCTCGGTAATTCCACGTCCATCACGCTCTTGAACAGCGCGCGCATCATGTCTTCCATCAGGCCGGTGATCTGATCCTCATTCATGAACGAGGTTTCGACATCCAGTTGCGTAAACTCTGGCTGTCGGTCAGCGCGCAGGTCCTCGTCGCGAAAACAACGCACGACCTGGTAGTAACGATCGATCCCCGACATCATGAGCAGTTGCTTGAAAAGTTGCGGTGACTGGGGCAGCGCAAAAAACCGGCCGGCATGGGTGCGGCTGGGCACCAGGTAATCACGGGCACCCTCCGGCGTTGCGCGGGTCAGCATGGGTGTCTCTACGTCCAGGAAACCGTGCTCGTCCATGAATCTGCGTAATTCGTGCGTGACCCGGTGCCTGAGGACCAGGCGATGCTGCATCTCCTCCCGACGCAAGTCCAGGTAGCGGTATTTAAGACGCAGGTCTTCACCCGCGTGCTCGTCATGATGAAAGGGTGGCGTTTCGGAGGCATTTAAAACGGTGAGCTCACTGGCCAGCACTTCAACCTTGCCACTGGCCAGATCCGGATTCACTGTGCCTTCCGGACGAGACCTGACCTTGCCGCGTACCCTCAGCACGTACTCGCCGCGCACCTTTTCGGCCAGCGCAAATATCTCCGGGGCATCGGGATCGAAAACCACCTGCAGCAATCCTTCCCGGTCGCGCAAATCAATGAAAATAACGCCGCCGTGATCCCGGCGTCGGTGCACCCAACCACATATTTCCACCTCGGAACCTGTAAGGGATTCGTTGACCTGACCGCAATAGTGACTGCGCATGTTTTGTCCGGGAGCTCTGTCTGGCCGCAATAATTACGGGCCGGAGGGTCTGAAAAGGCCGGAAATGTTAAGCCTTGGGCGGAACAGGCGCAAGCTCGCTTGCCAGCGTCGGGTCCCGCCACTGGGGCACCACAACACCCAGGGAAATGATCATTCTCAACGCCGCGTCCACGCTCATCTCGAGCTCAATCACGTCTTTCACCGGCACCATTACGATAAAACCCGAGGTGGGATTCGGCGTGGTCGGCACGAACGCGCAGATCACTTCGCGACTGGTTTTGGCCTGCACTTCACCGACTTCGGTTGCCGTTTGAAAGGCCAGCGACCACACGCCTTCCCTCGGATAGGGGATCAGCAACACTTTTTTGAATGACTGCCCGCCTTCGGAAAACATGGTTTCCGCCACCTGCTTGGCGCCCGAATAAACGCTTCGGATGAGCGGAATCCTCGCCAGCAACGACTCCCAGCCACCGAGAATCTTGCGCCCCATGAGGTTGGTTACCAGCAATCCTGTCACCAGCAACATGGCGAACGTCAGGATGATGCCCAGCCCCGGCACATGAAAGCCAAAAAGGTTTTCCGGACGATAGGCCTCGGGCAGCAGCACCAGGCTGCGATCCATAAAGCCAATAAGCACCTTGAGGACCAGGAAGGTGATACCGAGCGGCACCCATATGAGCAAGCCGGCGACCAGGTAGCGACGCAGGTGTTTCATGCGCGGAGCTTACCAAATTACGGCCGCTACTTGCCCCGGCTACGCTGTTACCACATCGGTCATTGTGCCGGTGGCTATGGCCGGTAGCCTAAGCAAAGAGCACGTTGCTGACCCGCCGACGCAATTATTGAGCGGATTTCGGCGCCGGCCTGGCCTTTTCTTTGGCAGCGGATTTTGGTTTCGGTTCCGGCGACTTGCTGGCATCACCATCGGCTTTTTTACTGGCAGGCGGCTTATCGTCTCCGTCCGCGATGTTGCGCCGCTGGTCTTTCTTGAAGTCGGTTTCGTACCAGCCACCGCCCTTCAGCCTGAAGGCCGGCGCCGAGACCAGGCGCCGCAGGCTGTCTTCCTGGCATTGCGGGCATTGCACGAGCATCGGCTCGCTGATTTTCTGCAGCGCGTCGAGACGATGCCCACAATCCTGGCATTCATATTCATAAATAGGCATGAGCTGACACAACCATGATCGCCTTGTTCCAGTTACTGTATGGTGTCGCCAGCAAAACTTTCAAGTAATCTTGCCTGGCTGATGCCAGATTTACGCAGGCTGACAGTTACTTGCACCGATCACCGGGTAATTCGCCTGGCCTGAATCTGCAGTATCATCGTGGCCTTGCCAGGCTGCCACAATTACGCGCCGCGGAATATTCTATGGAGCTGTTGGTCCTCGTACCGCTGACCGGATTCATACTCTTCTGGCAACGCTGGCAGAACACATCCACCTCGTCCGCGGCCCTGCACACCGTCAGTGCCTGCATCTTGCTGCTTTTTGTCGGCGGCCTGGCCGGCCTGTTGCCGGCCATGCGCGCATTCCTTCTGGTCTTGGGGACAGCGGTACTTGTATACGAACTGACCCGCCATCGGCATCGCAGCTTAAGCGCTCTGGGATCGGTATCTTTGGCGGTATTTCTTGCTGCATGCGGCATCTATTTTCTCGTCCATGGCACCTCAGAATTCCGTTATTACGATGAGTTTTCTCATTGGGGAATCTATTTGCGGGACATGGTCGCGAATGGCGGCTACTGGAGTGCAGACACTAACAGCCTGCATCCTCGTTACGTGCCCGGGGCGCCGCTGTGGCAGTACTTGTTCGTGTTCGGCGGAATGCCCCGCGAGGGTACCGCCTATTTCGGTCAGTTTATATTGCTGTTTGCGCCATTGCTTGTGCTGTTCGAGTCCCTGCGATGGAAACAAGCAGGCTGGCTGGTCGGCATTCTTGTTCTGATCCTGTTTGGATTTGGCAATTTTGGTCACGGCATTGCCAGTCTGTATGTCGATCACGTAGTGGCCGCCTGGCTGGCGGGAATATTTCTCAACTTCATGGCAGACCTTCACGACAGCGCGCCTCGCAGGCTACTGAGATTTGTTATTCCACTGACCGCATTGGCCCTGATCAAAGACGTGGGCTTCTTTTTTGCGCTGGCACTGGCCGCGATCTTTACAGTGTTGCTCCTTATTCGAAGTCAGCGGAATGCGACCACCCCATTTTCGCGGCAATTGCCTCTGGCCCTTATGGTTTTAACGGTCTGGGCAGCCGGACCGATCCTGGCAACCGGTGCCTGGACCCTCGATCGAAATGCCGCAGGTGCTGCCAGGGACGTGATGTCAGTGACCGGTCTTGTGGGTATTTTGACAGGCAAAACCAAAGTGCATGACAAAGAACGCGCCGAGGTCGTACGCCAGTCTTTTCCCGAGGTATTTCTGAATCAACAGCTCAGCAAAAACAGAACATCCGATATCAAAAATGCGTTTACCACTGACATCATGCCGCTGTTCCAGGACCGGTTCCGCCTGACGACTGCATCGTTCCTGCTATTGTTCATTGCCTGGTCGATTTTCCTGATCTGGAAGATTGTGCGCCCGCCTGACCGGCTGGTTTGGGCACTTGGCCTAAGCGGTCTGTTAGGCATCGCCCTCGGTTATACCCTGATGCTATACCTGAGCTACCAGTATGTGTTCCCGCGGCATGACGCGTTGTACATTGCGTCCTATATTCGCTACATACACTCGGTGACGCTGCCATTACTGCTCGTTGGTATGGCGCCTCTGCTGCCCGCATTTTCGCGGCCGGATCAGCTGGCTTCGACCAGCGGCTCGCAACCGCATGGCCCGCTGATATTTACTTTTTCTTTGCTGGCACTACTGCTGGTAGAGCGTCCTCATCTGCACACGCTCGTGCCAGGGAGTGCGCCGAACATGCCGCTGTTTCGTGCCTATATTCGAGACACCGTAGATACTCTGCGCACAATTGTCGGCCGGCAAAAGCTGTGGCTTTATCTGCCGGACACCGATCAGCATCATTTCATGTCGCGCGTCATGCTGTACGAGCTGTCGCCGACGCCAACAACAATCAATCGGGACTTCCAGTTTTTTGATAAGCCGGCAGCAGAGATCCTGACCGAGTGGGCGAACTTCGACTATGTCTGGCTGGCCTACCAGGACGACGAAGTCGATCAGAAAATTCGCGCTGTGCTCGGCCCTGACCTGGGCGAGCGCCTGTTCCGGGTAACAATGCGGGACGGCACCATACGATTGTCACCGGTCAGGCCACAGGCTGACGCTGCCAAATAATCGCCCGTCAGGCGGCCTTTTCGAAAGCCAGCCCGATGTCCCTGCCGTCCACCACGATCTTGTCTCCCGGCCCGAAACGACCGGCAAGAATCTCCTGTGCCAGGGGATTTTCCACCTGCTGCTGGATGGCACGCTTCAAGGGGCGTGCTCCATAAACCGGATCAAAGCCGGAATCTGCCAACTTGGTGAGGGCCGCCTCGGTCAACTCGATACGCATGTCACGTTCGCCAAGCCGATCGCGCAGGTAACCGAGTTGAATTTCGACGATCTTGCGGATCTGCGCCTTGTTGAGGGCATGAAACACGACGATGTCGTCGACGCGATTAATGAACTCGGGCCGGAAGTGCTGGCCAACAACTTCCATCACCGCGTTCTTCATGCGCGCATAATTTTCTTCGCCCGACAGCTCCTGAATGCGTTCGGACCCGAGGTTGGAGGTCATGACCACCACAGTATTGCGAAAATCAACCGTACGGCCGTGCCCGTCAGTCAGGCGACCGTCGTCAAGCACTTGCAACAGAATATTGAAGACGTCAGGGTGGGCCTTTTCGACCTCGTCAAGCAGGATCACGGAATACGGCTTGCGTCTTACTGCCTCTGTCAGATAGCCGCCCTCTTCGTAGCCGACGTAACCGGGTGGCGCGCCTATAAGCCTTGCCACCGAATGCTTTTCCATGAACTCTGACATGTCGATACGGACCATGGCTTCCTCGGTATCAAACAAGAACGCCGCCAGTGCTTTGGTCAGCTCGGTCTTGCCGACGCCCGTTGGCCCCAGGAACAGAAACGATCCATTGGGGCGGTTTGGGTCCGAAAGTCCCGCCCGCGATCGGCGAATGGCGTTGGACACTGCCACCACCGCTTCGTCCTGCCCTACCACGCGGTTCTGCAGCGCCTGTTCCATACGCAGCAGTTTTTCCTTTTCGCCTTCCAGCATTCTCGATACCGGAATGCCGGTCCATTTGGATACGACCTCGGCCACTTCCTCGTCACTCACCTTGTTACGCAGCAGCGTCGCCTCTTGCTGCTCGGCGGCACTGGCTTCCTGCAGCTGCTTCTCCAGTTCCGGGATTCGTCCATACTGCAATTCCGACATGCGCGTCAGGTCACCGGCACGGCGCGCTGTCTCCAGCTCCAGCCGCGTGCGTTCCAGTTCTTCCTTGATGTGGGTGGCGCCCTGCATGGCGGCTTTTTCTGACTTCCACACGTCTTCGAGATCGGCGAATTCTTTCTCCAGGGTGCTGATCTCCTGGTCAAGCGATTCCTTGCGCTTCAAAGAGGCCTCGTCTTTTTCCTTTTTCAACGCCTCGCGCTCAATCTTGAGCTGGATCAGACGTCGCTCGAGCCGATCCAGGGGCTCCGGTTTGGAATCGATTTCCATGCGGATGCGCGAAGCGGCCTCGTCGACCAGGTCGATGGCTTTGTCCGGCAATTGCCGGTCGCTGATATATCTGTGCGACAGGGTCGCCGCAGCCACGATCGCGGGGTCAGTTATTTCCACGCCGTGGTGGACCTCGTAGCGCTCCTTGAGGCCACGCAGGATCGCCACTGTATCTTCAACACTGGGTTCATCCACCAGCACCTTCTGGAAGCGCCGTTCCAGGGCCGCATCTTTTTCTACATACTTGCGATATTCGTCCAGGGTCGTGGCACCCACGCAGTGCAGCTCACCACGGGCCAACGCAGGCTTGAGCATATTGCCCGCATCCATGGAGCCCTCGGCTTTGCCGGCACCCACCATGGTATGCAGCTCGTCGATGAACAATATTATCTGGCCTTCCTGCTTGGACAGATCATTCAATACGGCTTTCAGGCGCTCCTCAAATTCGCCGCGGAATTTCGCGCCGGCAATCAGTGCGCCCATGTCCAGAGACAGGATTCGCTTGTTGCGCAAACCTTCGGGTATCTCGCCATTGATGATGCGCTGGGCAAGCCCTTCCACAATCGCGGTCTTGCCAACACCAGGTTCACCAATGAGCACCGGGTTGTTCTTGGTGCGCCGCTGCAATACCTGGATTGTGCGGCGAATTTCATCGTCGCGCCCGATAACCGGATCGAGCTTGCCCTGCTCGGCACGTTCGGTCAGGTCTATGGTGTAGCGTTCCAGCGCCTGGCGGGTGTCTTCCGCATTGGGGTCGCTGACTTCTTCGCCACCCCGCATGTCATCAACGGCACGTTCCAGCGCACCCTTTACAGCGCCAGCCTCGCGCAGGGCTGAGCCCAGCGCCCCCTTGTCTTCCACCGCGGCAAGCATGAACAGCTCGCTGGATATGTAACTGTCATTGCGTTTTTGTGCGAGCTTGTCGGCAACGTTGAGCAATTTGCCAAGATCGTTGGACAGATGCACATCACCCGCCGTGCCCTCCACGATGGGAAGGCGATCGACGGCCTCGCCCAGGTGCGAACGCAAGAGGTTGATATTGACGCCTGCGCGCGCCAGCAGGCCACGGGCAGCACCGCCTTGCTGGTCCAGCATCGCCATCATCAGGTGAACCGGCTCGATGTAGGCGTGGTCCCGGCCTACGGCCAGGGACTGGGCATCTGCCAGCGCCAGCTGAAACTTGCTGGTGAATTTATCCATCCGCATGAGGTATTACTCCCGCAACCGCTTGTTTACCCTTAGATTGGGGCGCGGCGACGCAATTCAAGCATGCCCGGGCGGGTCGGAACGCCTGATCGCCGACCGTGGATCAGTGCAAAGAGGCGTGGCTGTAATAAATAACCAGCACGCCCGCGATGATCAGCAGGATCTGCTGCAGGCTGGTGCGCACATCGACACGCCGGTGCAGGCCGGGAATCAGGTCCGCCACCGCCACGTAAAGAAAGCTCGAGGCTGCCACGGCCAGCACATAGGGCAGAAGTTGCTGTGAGCCGACCAGCCAGAAATAAGCGAACACACCACCCACTACCGATGTGATGCTGGCCAGCAGATTCAGCCACAGTGCCTTCGCGCGACTCATGCCGCTTTTCAGCAATACGGCAAGGTCGCCGACTTCCTGCGGTATTTCGTGGGTGAATACTGCTATGGCGGTCACGATGCCGAGGTGAATGTCAGTGAGAAACGCGCCGGCAATCAGCATGCCATCGAGCAGATTATGAATGCCGTCACCCAGCAGGATCATGGTGCCTGCTGATTTATCGAGGTGATGAGGCTCGGGCCCGTGGGTGACACAATCGTCGGCATGGCAATGCCGCCAAAGGACCAGTTTCTCCAGCAGGAAAAATACGAGAATCCCACCCAGCACCGCCAGGCCGACCTCGTGGATACGCGCAATGCCGGCGACGTCAACTGCGTGCGGCAGCAAGGCCATAAGCGCAGCGCCCAGTAATGCGCCGGTCGCGAAACTGATCAGGTGCGGCAAGAGCGTCTCGCGACCCTTGTCCCCAAGCAGCAGAAACAAGGAAGCGGCAAGCGCGCTCAAGGCGCCGCCAAGCAGAGTAAATAACAGTATCCAGGTAAGCACACTCATGGGGTGGCCCCAGTGGCGAAGATGACGACGAGGGCGCTCATCCTAGCTGCAATTGCCCAAGCCGGAAAGGCCGAAGCGGCGCGCTCATCGGGGGCTCATCCAGAGCAGACTGGCCATACGTCCGCATTGACCGTCCCTGCGAAAAGAAAAAAACGTATCGGGATTGCTGTAGGTACACAGATCAGCGCCGGTCACTTTTGTAATACCCAGTTGCTGTAAACGATCGCGCGCAAGACCGGCAAGGTCAGCCAGCCATTTGTCGCGCGCGCTGGTCTGAAAATGCCGGGCGGCAGCCGCATCATTTTTCACAAAGGCTGCCCTTACATCTTCGCCCACTTCGAATGCACCCGGCCCGATAGCCGGACCCAGCCAGGCATAAATTTCCATGGCATCTGCAGCCATTGCCGCCACGGTATTCTCCACCACACCGTTGGCAAGACCTCGCCAGCCAGCGTGCGCTACCGCAATAGCGCCCACCTGCGGCGCGCAAAGCAATATGGGCAGACAGTCCGCGCTCAGCACGGCCAGCACCTGATGCGGCTCCCGCGTGATGGCCGCATCGGTTTGCGGCGGCGGTAAAAGCTGTGATCCAGCTTGCACAACGGTCACCGCAGTGCCATGACACTGGTCCAGCCAGACCGGTTCGGCAGGAAGATCCAGTGCCTGCGCCAGGCGCCGGCGATTCTCGCGCACAGCCGCATTGTCATCGCCAACATGAGTGGCAAGGTTCAGGCTCTTGAATGTCTCCGTGCTGCAGCCACCGGCGCGGGTTGTGGTCAGCCCCCTGACACTCTCGATCTCGGGGAACAGCGCATTTACGAACGACAGCCCGGTCATCGGTCCGCTCCGGCAGGCGTCTGTCTGAGCAATTCGAGCAAGCTGGCGAAGTCTGCGGGCAGCGGCGCTGTCCACTGCATGGGCTTTCCGCTGCGGGGGTGGTGCAGGGACAATTCCCAGGCGTGCAGGGCCTGGCGCCCAAAGCCTTTGAGACCCCGCGCCAGTTCATCACTGCAGGAAGGCGGTAAGGCAAACCGGCCACCGTAAACAGGATCGCCAACCAGCGGGTGCTTCAGGTGCGCCAGGTGCACGCGAATCTGGTGCGTGCGGCCGGTCTGCAGCTGCACGTCCAGCAAGGTGAAGTGGGCAAAGCGTTCATGCACTTTGAAATGCGTGATGGCAGCTCTGCCATCACTGCGTACGCACATTTTAGTCCGTTGCGTCGGATGCCGACCGATGGGCTGCTCGATACTGCCGCCTGCGGTAATGACGCCCCGGCAAAGGGCCAGGTAGCGTCGCCCGATCTCGCGTGCCTCCATGGCAGCAACCAGCTTGCGATGTGCAGCTGGCGTCGTGGCTATGACCAGCAATCCCGAGGTGTTCTTGTCCAGGCGATGGACGATGCCCGCGCGCGGCAATGCGCCGAGTTCTGACCGGTGATGCAGCAGTGCATTTTGCAGCGTACGATCCGGATTGCCGGCGCCCGGGTGCACCACCAATCCCGGCGGCTTGTCGACAACGATAATGCTGTCATCCTCGTAAACAATCGCCAGCTTGATCGCCTGCGGCAACACGTCGTCGGATGCGGCAAGCTCAGCGAGCAGCTCGATGCGCTCGCCGCCGGCCAGCCGATATTTCGGCGCCCTCTGCGCCCCGTCGACGCTGACACAGCCCGTCTCGATCCAGCCCTTCAGCCTGCTGCGCGAAAAGTCAGGCAACATTTCGGCCAGGGCCTGGTCAAGGCGCCGGCCGGCTTGCTCGACGGGCATGTTGAACTGACGGCGGATTTCCATCGCCCTACCTTGGTCCCGTGGGTCGGTCGTTGCGGTATACTCCGCGGCTCCCTGTAGTCGGACTACCTCGGGTAGCGCGCCAAGCCCCATGCATTATTACAAACCGCTTGCCATCCTGCTGCTGGCCCTCGCAATAACGGGCTGCGCCAGCAATGAAGAACAGGAACAACTTGGTAAGTCCCCTGCCGAGATGTACAGCGATGCCAGGCGCAGCCTGGACGCCGGCAACTATCGGGGTGCCATTCAGAAACTGGAGCGGCTGGAAACCCGCTATCCGTTTGGAGAATTCGCCGAGCAGGCGCGCCTCGATCTGATCCACGCTTATCACCGGGCCGGAAACAAGGAATCCGCGCTGGACGCGGCAGAGAAATTTATTCGTGAGAACCCGCGCCACCCCAACGTCGATTATGCCTATTACATGAAAGGCGTGATCGAATTTCGCGAAACTGAAAACTTCTTGACTCGCAGGCTGCGCATTGACACCGGGGCGCGCCCGCCGTCCGGGATGGAGCGGGCATTTGCGTCGTTCTCGCAGTTTCTGCTGCGCTTCCCCGACAGTGAGTATGCGCCTGACGCGCGCCAGCGGATGATCCGTATACGCAATCGTCTTGCTGAGTATGAGCTGAACGTTGCGAAATTCTATTTTGGTCGCGGCGCCTACGTTGCGGCCGTGAATCGCGCCAAGTACATCCTGGAAAACTATCAACAGTCCACCTGGACGCCGCAAGCACTGGCGTTAATGGCCAACGCTTATCGCAAGCTTGGACTCGAAGAGCTTGCCAGCGAAACTGATGCCGTCCTGCGCACCAGTTATCCGGATCTTAGTAGCGGCTGAGCCCGCTCAGGAACGGTAGCCTGAAGTGATCGGATAGCGCCAGTCGCGGCCGAATGCCCGCCTGCTAACCCGCACGCCCGGCGGTGCCTGGCGGCGCTTGTATTCGGCCACCCGTACCAGCGCCAATACCCGGCCCACCACCGCTCGATCGAAGCCGCGCGCGACAATCTCATCTACCGAAAGATCCTCTTCGATAAAAGCTTCCAGGATGGGATCCAGGACCTCATATGGGGGCAGAGAATCGGAATCGAGCTGATCAGGCCTGAGTTCCGCTGACGGGGGTTTTTCGATAACGCGCTGCGGGATGACGGGTGACAGGCTGTTACGGTAATTCGCCAGCCGATACACCAGCGTTTTGCTGCAATCCTTGATGGGTGCGAAGCCCCCTGCCATGTCCCCGTAAAGCGTAGCGTAGCCCACCGCCATCTCGCTTTTGTTACCGGTCGTCAAAACCATGAATCCAGTCTTGTTTGACAGCGCCATGAGAATCATGCCGCGGCATCGCGACTGGATATTCTCTTCCGTGGCATCCGCTGCAAGGCCCTCGAAGGACGGTGCCAGAACATCCAGTGTTGCCTGAAACATCGGCTCAATATCGATCACGTCATAGGCAACACCGAGACCCTCAGCCTGCTCCCTCGCGTCATCGAGGCTCGCTTGCGATGTATAGCGGGATGGCATCATTACCGCGCGCACCCGATCCGCCCCCAGCGCATCGACGGCAACTGCCAGGGTCAACGCAGAATCAATGCCGCCGGAGAGACCCAATACGATTCCCGGAAACCCATGCTTGTCCACATAATCCCGAGTACCCAAGACCAGTGCCTTGTAAACGATCTCTTCCATCGCGGGTTCCGGGCTGAGGTCACCCGGCACGGCGCGGACTTTGCCTGCCGCTAGCTCGAAGCGCGCCAGGAACAGCCCTTCTTCGAAAATCGGCGCACGCTGCACGACCTTGCCGTCGGCGTCGACCACCATCGAGCGGCCATCGAATACCAACTCGTCCTGGCCGCAGGAGTAGTTGACGTAGGCGACCGGAATTCCGGTGGCCGCCACCCGCGCCTGCAGCACCTGCTCCCGGCGTTTCTGCACCCCGATGCTGTAGGGCGAAGCATTGATATTGAGTAACAGTTGCGCCCCGGCCTCGGCAGTAGCCTCGACCGGACCTGGCTCCCATACGTCCTCACAGATGCTGAGGCCCAGCACAACGCCCTGGTAGTCCACGACCACCGGCTCGGCACCGGCCTCGAAGTAGCGTTTTTCGTCAAACACGGAATAGTTGGGCAGCAAGCGTTTGCGGTAGTGGCCGAGTACTTGTCCGTTGTGCACGAACGCCGCGGCATTGTAGATATTCCCACCCGCGTACTCCGGATAACCAAACATGACCGCTATGTCGGAAACCTGCCGGACTACGCGCTCGAAGGCGTCGGCGACTTTGCGTTTGAGGCCGGCATGCAGGAGCAAGTCTTCCGGTGGGTAACCGGTCAGCGTCAATTCGGGAAAAAGCACGATATCTGCGTGCAACTCGTCACGAGCACGGTTGGCCTCGGCAATAAGCTTCGCAGCGTTGCCGGGCACATCACCGACCGTAAAATTCAGCTGCGCGAGCGCAATATTTAGCCTGGCGGTCATGCCATTCGGGCCTGCTTCCCGTATCTTCGCTAAGTAGCCGGGGGGCCGCTCAGCCCGCCAATACCTCATGCATGGTGCTGCCGAGTTCAGCAGGCGAGCGCACCGTAGTCACCCCCGCGCTTTCCAGGGCCTTGAATTTCTCTTCGGCAGTGCCTTTGCCGCCGGAAATTATGGCGCCCGCGTGGCCCATCCGCTTGCCTGGCGGAGCCGTGACGCCGGCGATGTAGGCCACGACCGGCTTGGTGACCTGGTCCTTGATGAATTCGGCGGCGGCTTCCTCGTCGCTGCCGCCGATCTCCCCGACCATAATGATGCCGTCGGTGGCGCTGTCGGCATTGAACAGCGCCAGGCAATCAATAAAATTCATGCCCCGCACCGGATCACCACCAATACCCACACAGGTACTCTGACCCAGCCCGTTATTGGTGGTTTGAAATACAGCTTCGTAGGTCAGCGTGCCGGAACGTGACACGATGCCGATTCGTCCCGGCTTGTGTATGCGCCCGGGCATTATGCCGATCTTGCATTCTCCTGGGGTGATCACCCCCGGGCAATTCGGCCCCACCAGGCGGCAGTCGTAATCTTTCATGGCCGCTTTGACTCGCACCATGTCCTGCACCGGTATGCCTTCGGTGATGCAAACCACCAGTCCTATGCCGGCGTCCGCCGCTTCCAGGATGGCGTCGGCTGCAAATGCCGCCGGCACGTAGATCATGCTGACGTCCGCGCCGGTGCTGGCGACCGCGTCGTGCACCGTGTTGAATACCGGACGATCGAGGTGGGTTTCACCGCCACGCCCCGGGGTGACACCGCCAACCAGCTGGCTGCCGTATTCGATGCATTGTTGCGAGTGAAAAGTGCCCTGACGGCCGGTAAAGCCCTGGCAGATGATTTTTGAGTCCTTGCTGACGAGTATGCTCATGTTTTCCGGTTCCCGGTGTCGCGGGCTGCGGCCGCCACGACTTTCTTGGCCGCGTCGGTAAGGTCGTCTGCCGGCGTGATTGCCAGACCGCTGTCGGCCAGAAGCTGGCGCCCTTTGTCGACATTGGTGCCCTCGAGCCGCACCACAACCGGGACCGACACGCCAACTTCCTTGACGGCAGCGATTATGCCCTCGGCAATCAGGTCACAGCGCACGATGCCGCCAAAAATGTTGACCAGGATTGCTTCAACATTCGAGTTCGACAGTACCAGCTTGAACGCCTCTGTGACCCGCTCCTTGGTCGCGCCCCCGCCGACATCGAGAAAATTGGCCGGTTCGCCACCATGCAGCTTGATAAGGTCCATGGTCGCCATGGCGAGTCCCGCGCCGTTGACCATGCAGGCAATATTGCCGTCCAGCGACACATAATTGAGGTCGTGGGCGCTGGCTTCGTTTTCTTTCTCGTCTTCCTGGCTGGGATCGCGCAGATGCGCGAGCGCCTTCTGGCGAAACAGTGCGTTGTCCTCGAGGTTGATCTTGGCATCGAGCGCCAACAGGTCGCCGCCGGCCGTCACGATCAGCGGATTCACTTCGACAAGGCTGGCGTCCTTCTCAGTAAAAAGACGGTATAGCGCCATCGCGATGCGCGTGAACTGACTGGTCTGGCTCTTGTTAAGCCCGAGTCCAAAGGCCAGCCGCCGCGCCTGGTAGCCCAGCAGGCCGACGGCCGGGTTGACCGCCACCTTGATGATCTTCTCGGGAGTTTGTTCCGCCACGGCCTCGATATCCATGCCGCCCGCAGCAGACGCCATGAAAACCACCCGTTCGCGGGACCGATCCACAAGTATGCTGAGGTAAAGCTCGCGTTCGATCGCGGTGCCCTGTTCCACCAGGACCACGTTTACCGGCAGCCCGTCTGGGGTGGTCTGGTGAGTGACGATCTGGGAGCCCAGCATGATCTTGGCCACCTCACGGGCCTCGTCGGCACTGCGGACCAGCTTGACACCACCCGCCTTGCCGCGGCCCCCGGCATGCACCTGCGCTTTGACCACCCACAGGGTGCCACCGAGTTCCTTCGCGGCACGCGCCGCCTCTTCGGGGGAATGGGCCGCGATGCCGGTCGGTACCGGAATTGCATAGTCGGCGAACAGCTGCTTCGACTGGTATTCGTGCAAATTCATGCTGAGAACCCGATTGGAGTTGTGAGTGAATTTCGGGAGCGCGTATTTTGGAGCAAAGCGCGTGGATACGCAAAAACCGGCGGGCCCCTTACCAGGCCGATTTCCTGCGCCCGCCGCGAGGCCTTAGAATGGCTACTCCAGCCCCATTGGATCAACCGGATGAATCACTCCCTGGCCTCCGACAGCGACCCGGAACTTCGCCTGGATCCCGGCTTCTCCCCTGAATTGAGAGAAACTGACAGCAGAATCCTGCGCTTGTTGGGGGGCTTCAGAATTCTCGTCGCGGGTGTGCTGCTGGTCCTTTTCCTTGCCGTTGACGAGCCCAGGGCCGTGGGCACCTATGAGCCGGCGCTGTTTGGCTGGACCGTGTTCGCCTACTTGTTATTTGGGGTTCTGGCCCTGGTGACCCGTCCCCGGGGCGGACCCTCGGCCCCGTTGTATCTGTATGGACAGCTTCTGGTGGACGTATTGGCGGTCGCGGTATTGCTCATCGCCAGTGGTGGCGCCAGCAGCGGCCTCGGCAGTTTGCTTTTCATACCCATAGGCGCCGCTGCAGTTTCGCTTAGCCGGCGGGTCGCTGTTCTGTCAGCCGCCATCGCTTCTATCGCAATCCTGGTAGGCGAGTTCCTGACGCGGGTGACAGCCGGACCGGGTGTGGCTGACTTCGGCGCCGCCGGGTTGCTGGGCGCGGTGTTATTCGTATTTGCGGTCGCCGGCAACTGGCTGGGCAGCCGGATGCGCGAAAGTGAGGCCCTGGCGCGCAGACGCGGCGTCGACCTCGCCAATCTTGCACAACTCAACGCCTACATTGTGCAGCACTTGCGCGAGAGCATCGTGGTGGTCGATGAAACGGGGCGTATTCGCCTGATGAACGAATCCGCCGCCAATTTCCTGGGTACTGCCGGCAGCGCATCGGGCAGGAAGCTGAGCGATGTCTCGGAGGAATTGCATCACATATGGGAAAAATGGCTGCAACGCCCCAACCAGGTGCGCGAGCAACCGTCTTTTCTGTCAGCTGACAACGCGACCGTCATCATCCCGCATTTTGCTGCCCTCGGCAGCACAGAATCCACGCCGGCCAGCCTGGTGTTCCTGGAAGACTCCAGTCTGCTGGCCGAGCGCGTTCAGCAATCCAAGCTCGCCTCGCTCGGCCGCCTCAGCGCCAGCATCGCCCATGAAATCAGAAACCCCGTCGGCGCCATATCCCACGCCGGCCAGTTACTCGCGGAATCCGAGAACATTGGCGATGCTGAACAGCGGCTGACCCAGATCATCGGCAATCATTCCCGCCGGGTAAATGAAATAATCGAAAACGTCCTGCAATTATCGCGCCGGGATACCACGCGCCCACAGCGACTGAAACTGGCCGATTGGCTGGACATTTTTGTTGACGAGTTTGGCCGCACCCTGCAACTGTCGGCGGAAGCTGTGGTGGTGAGCAACGAAGATCCGGATCTCGAGGTCAGAATGGACCCCAGCCATTTGCACCAGGTGCTGTGGAACCTGTGTGAGAATGCTGTCAAATACGGTAAATCAGCCGACCAGGAGCGCTCGGTGCTCGAACTTCGCGTTGGCAGGATTGCAAGCAACAACCGGCCATTCCTGGACGTTTCCGACCGGGGTCCCGGAATCGACACCGCCCTGGCCGACCGAATCTTCGAGCCGTTTTTTGCCGGCGAAGAAGAAGGTACCGGGCTCGGGCTGTTTATCGCGCGGGAACTCTGTGAATGCAATCGCGCAACGCTTATTTATCATCCGCGTGACAGCGGTGGCAGCAACTTCCGTATAATCTTCGCAGATCCCCTGCGCTGGGTGGCCTGATCATATGAGCAAGAACCCGACAGCTTTGATCATCGACGACGAACCGGATATCTGCGAACTGTTGTCGCTGACCTTACAGGGTATGGATATTGATACCCATACCGCGGGTAATCTCGCCGGAGCCCGCACACTGCTGAACAGGCGAAATTTCGATATCTGTCTGACTGACATGCGTTTGCCCGACGGCAATGGTCTGGATCTCGTGGAGTGGATGCAAAACAATACGCCGGAGGTTCCGGTCGCGGTAATAACCGCCCACGGCAATGTCGAATCGGCCGTGCAGGCGCTGAAGCTTGGCGCCTTCGACTTCGTATCCAAACCCGTCAACGTACCGGCGCTGCGCAAGCTCGTGCAAACTTCGCTGCGCATCAACAAGCACCGGCTTGGTGGTGGCGACAAACAACTGCTGGGTACCTCGGATGCGATTGCCGGAGTGCGTGAGATGATTGCCAAAGTCGCACGCAGCCAGGCGCCGGTTCACATCGGTGGAGAATCCGGCACCGGCAAAGAACTGGTGGCTCGACTGATACATGAAAGCGGACCGCGTGCCAGCAAACCATTCGTGCCGGTAAATTGCGGCGCGATTCCGGGTGAACTCATGGAAAGCGAGTTTTTCGGCCACAAAAAGGGCAGCTTTACCGGGGCGGTAAGCGATAAGGACGGCCTGTTTGTTGCCGCCGAGGGCGGCACGCTGTTCCTCGACGAGGTCGCCGATCTGCCCTTGCACATGCAGGTCAAGCTGTTGCGCGTCATCCAGGAAAAGGCTGTTCGCCCGGTCGGTGAGACCCTGGAAAAAGCGGTGGACGTGCGCCTGCTTAGTGCCACGCACAAGGACCTCGCAGAGCAGGTCAGACACGGCAGTTTCAGGGAGGACCTGTATTACCGCATCAACGTCATTGAAATGCGGGTACCCGCGCTGCGACAACGCCCGGAGGATATCGATGCGCTGGCCAATTATTTTCTCAGCAAGCTGGGAACGGAAATGAACATCGCCGACCCCCGCCTCGATGCCCAGGCGTCGCGCGCCCTGCGCGAATACTCGTTTCCCGGAAACGTCCGTGAGCTGGAGAATATCCTGGAACGCGCGCTGACCTTGTGCGATGACGGCAAGATCACGGTGGACGATATCCAGTTGCGTGGCGAGACTCAGGCATCGCCGGATGAATTTGGCGATACCACGCTGCTGGCACAACTGGACGACCTGCAACGCGACGCCATCGTCAAGGCGCTGGAAGAAACTCGCTATAACAAGACCAAGGCGGCCAAGCTCCTTGGCATCAGTTTCCGGGCGCTGCGCTACCGTATCAAGAAGCTCGGTATCGAATGATCAGGGCCGCGGATTCGCCTTGCTGACAATTTGCGTCACTTTCTGCCCTGCCCGGGCGACGCGGCCAATTTGATGGCCAATACTATGTCAAACCAACCCCCAAGAGCGTAAGCCAAAGGCTTTTAATATCAATCAGTTAAGAGATATCCGCCAATTCTGGCACGGGCCTTGCATTAACAAGCATGTCAGTGGGTACGCCCGCTACAAATCTGTCTCTAGCAAATATCTGAAGGATGACACTGATGAAAAAAGTACAGCAGGGTTTTACCCTTATCGAACTGATGATCGTGGTTGCGATTATCGGCATTCTGGCCGCGATTGCTATTCCGGCCTACCAGGACTTCACGATTCGTGCGCAGGTCTCTGAAGGCATGAGCCTGGCCTCGTCGATCAAGACTGCCTCTTCCGAGTTCTACCAGGATCGCGGCACCTGGCCTGCCAACAACGCAGCGCTCGGTATGGGCACGATTACTGGTAAGTATGTGTCCGATGTTGTCGTGACCGCGGGCTCGATTGACGTCACTTATGGCGTGCAGGCTAACTCCAATATTGCGGGTCAGAAGCTTTCGATCCGTCCTGCGCCGAATAACAACGGCGACATCGCCTGGGTGTGCGGCAAGCGTGCAGTACCTACCGGCCATACGGTAGCTGGTGCAGACGTGACCTCGTTCGCCGGCACGACGCTCAAGTACCTGCCCTCCAACTGCAAGCCCTGATTGGCTTAGCAGTTGCCAGGAATGGCTTGCTTGAAATCAAAAGGGGCCCCTCTAGTTGAGGGGCCCTTTTTTTTAGCCGACCGCAGATGCCGGGGACATTGCGGCAATCATTGAGTACGCAGACTGCATACGTGACAACGTCAAAGGAAATTGGTAAGTGACCAGAGTTATTCGGCAGGGACAGCAGGGATTCACGCTCATCGAACTGATGATAGTGGTCGCAATCATCGGCATTCTCGCGACCATTGCGATCCAGGCATACCAGGACTACACGATCCGCAGTCAGGTATCGGAGGGCTTGAGCCTGGCGTCTTCCATCAAGACCGCAGCCTCCGAGTTTTACCAGGACCGCGGCAGCTGGCCGGCCAGCAATGCAGTTCTCGGTGCCGGGACCATTACCGGAAAATATGTGACCGGTGTGGTTGCCAACAGCGGCTCAATCGACATCCAGTACGGTAACCAGGCCAACGCAAGTATTACCGGCGATATCCTGTCGCTCAGGGCCGCCGTGAATAACAACGGTGATATTGCCTGGGTATGCGGCAAACGAGCCGCGCCAACAGGCCATACCGTCGCCGGCAGTGACGCCACGACCTTTGCCGGCACCACGCTTAAATATGTGCCTTCCAACTGTAAACCCTGAGACTGCGGGGGTTTTGGCCTGGTAAGCGCGCAGCCGCCGAATGGATCGGGTGGCAGTCGAATTGGCAAAAGTTTGAACTCGGTTCCCGCATCCGGGTGGCAGATTATGTTTAGAATGCCCATATCGGGGGAAGCAGGCAGATCGGGCAGCAGGTGACAGTTATGGCGCAACACAAAAGCCAGGGATTTACGCTCATCGAACTCATGATCGTGGTGGCGATCGTGGGCTTGCTGGTATCGCTGTCAGTTCCCGTATACCAGGACTACACGGCACGCACCAAACTGGCCGAGGTAATTCAGCTGTCCAAGACGGATCGTACCCTGGCCGCCGCTTATTTCTCGGAGACGTCCACGCTGCCGGCTGACCTGGCAAGCCTCGGCATCGAAACGAGTTCCGATCGCAGTGTTTACCTGGTCGGCGACGTGACTGCTACAGTCGATTTCGGCGCCAACAGTTTTTCAATTATTTATCCCGTGGGCAACCTCGGTGGTAATTCAATTCCCGGAACGCTGGTCTGGAAGGGCAGCGCAACGGGGGCGTCAATGGACTGGGATTGCACAGGGGGAACCTTGCCCATGCGCTATCGACCTCCTGCGTGTCGGCCATGACACACAACGACAGCAGCAAACCAGGGATTGCAACAACACAAGGCAGCGAATCGGCAGACAAGCGAAAAAGGCGGCAGATCGCTGCCGGCTTTACCTTGCTGGAACTGGTTATCGTGGTGGCGATCGCCGGCATCCTGGCGGCTATTGCGATACCGTCGTATACGAACTATATGACCCGGTCAAAGGTATCCGAAGTTCTGACATTTGCGTCGTCGGACCGGCACCGGGTGATGGAATACTTCGTCGAGCAGGGCAACCTGGTGGTAAACCCGCAGGGTATGGGTTTGAATCTGACCGCCAATCGGAGCCAGTATCTGACGGGCGCCACCGAGGTGCAGGCGGCCGACGACCCGCTGCGCGTTGTGTTCGTATATACGCTGGGAAACCTGGGACCGACCGATGGCAAGGGAACCATCGAGTATGAAGGCATAGTCAAGGAATCGGGTGTGTTGTGGGACTGCACAGGCGGGTCCCTGCCGGCCAAGTACCGGCCGCCCGCCTGCCGACCATGATTGCGGGCGAGTGCGTGCGGGAATCTTGTATGAGATTATTGCGGCAGAGCACTGATTTTGCGATAGAATTTACGGATTATCGCAGGGAGAGCAAGAAACAATGGCAATGACAGGCACGAGTAATGCTCTGAGCGGTCTGCCCAGGCGGCTGGTCCGGGATGGAATCATCGATGAAGCGGTGGTCCACGACGCCCAGGATGCTGCCAAGAAAAGCAAAACCGCATTCGTCAAGCACCTGATCAACAACAACCTTGCGTCAGCGCGGGATATCGCCATTGCCGCCTCTCACGAGTTTGGCACACCGCTGCTGGACATCGCCGCCTTCGACCCCGACATGGATACTGTCAAACTGGTCAGCGAAGACTTGCTGAACAAGCACCGTGTTCTGCCGTTGGTAAAACGCGGCAAGAAACTATACGTCGCGGTTTCCGATCCCACCGATCTGCAGGCGCTGGACGAAATCAAGTTCCAGACCGGCTTCAGCGTTGACGCGATCGTCGTCGAAGAAGACAAACTGGAGGAAGCGGTCAAGTCTGCCCTGGAGCAGATGGACACCTCCATGACCAATTTCGATGACGACTTTGATCTCGAGAATCTTGAGATCTCAGGTGGCGACGAAGAACTCAGTGAGGACTTTGGCAGGGACGAAGTAGACGACGCGCCGGTGGTGCGCTTCGTCAATAAGATAATGCTCGATGCAATCAATGGTGGCGCTTCCGACATTCACTTCGAACCTTACGAAAAGAGCTACCGGATTCGAATCCGCCAGGACGGCGTGCTCCACGAAGTTGCCCAGCCGCCTGTGGCGCTCGCTGGCAAACTCGCGGCCCGCCTCAAGGTTATGTCGCGGCTGGATATCGCCGAACGTCGTATACCGCAGGACGGGCGTATCAAGATGCGCCTGTCAAAAAAGCGGGCCATTGATTTTCGTGTCAATACCTGCCCGACCTTGTTTGGTGAAAAGATCGTAATGCGTATCCTCGATCCGAGCAGCGCCCAAATGGGAATCGAATCACTCGGCTATGAAGATTTCCAACGCGAAATTTACGAACACTACCTGAGTAAGCCCTACGGCATGATCCTGGTGACGGGACCCACCGGCAGTGGTAAGACGGTTTCGCTTTACACCGGCCTCAATATTCTGAATACGAGCGACCGCAACATCTCCACTGCGGAAGATCCTTCCGAAATCAACCTGGTCGGCATTAACCAGGTCAACGTAAACCCCCGCGTCGGGCTCACCTTTGCTTCGGCGCTCAAGGCCTTCCTGCGACAGGATCCAGACATCATCATGGTCGGCGAGATACGTGACCTTGAAACCGCGGAAATTGCCATCAAGGCGGCCCAGACGGGCCACCTCGTGATGTCAACCCTGCATACCAATGACGCGCCCAAGACTCTGACCCGCATGGTCGACATGGGCGTAAAGCCTTACGCCATTGCTACCTCTGTAAGCCTGATTATCGCGCAGCGCCTGGCAAGGAAGCTGTGCAATAACTGCAAGGAACAGAAGGAATTGCCGCCCGAGGTCCTCATCACGGAAGGCTTTGACAAGGAACAGGTCGAAGATGGCATCGAGATATTCGGTCCGGTCGGGTGCAAGCAATGCACCAATGGCTACAAGGGCCGGGTCGGTATTTACCAGGTGATGCCGGTCAGCGAGTCCATGGGCAGGATTATCATGGAAGGCGGAAATGCCATGCAGATCGCGGACGAAGCCGAAAAGGAAGGGGTATGGGATCTGCGTCGTGCCGGCCTGGAGAAGGTCAGGAACGGGGTGACAAGCCTCGAAGAGATCAACCGCGTAACCATCGAGTAATTCTCGCAAAAGAATACTGACAGGCAGCAATCATGGCCGAAGCAACAGCAAAACCTGCGCTATTTACCTGGAAGGGTACCGATCGACGCGGCAAAAAAGTCAGCGGTAAACTGACGGCACCGAGCGAAGCCGCGGTGCGTGCAGAGTTGCGCCGCCAGGGCGTGGTGCCCGTGCGTATCAACAAGCAACTGCAGCTGTTCGCGGCCAGGGGCAAGATTACGGCGATCGATATAGCGGTATTCAGCCGTATGATGGCGACCATGATGTCCGCCGGTGTGCCCCTGGTGCAGTCCTTCGAGATTATGGGCGCGGGTCATGAAAATCCGGCCATGCAGAACCTGATCCTGGCGATCAAGACGGATGTCGAGGGCGGTACTGCCCTGGCCGACGCGCTGGCCAAGCACCCGCTTTATTTCGACGACCTCTTCGTTAACCTGGTCACCGCTGGCGAGCAAGCCGGTGCGCTCGAAACCCTGCTCGACAAGATTGCAACCTATAAAGAAAAGACCGAGGCCATCAAGAAGAAGATCAAGAAAGCCCTGTTTTACCCGGCCTCGGTACTCGTCGTCGCCGTGGTGGTCACCGCCATCCTCCTGATTTTCGTGATTCCGGAATTCGAAAACCTGTTTGAAGGTTTTGGCGCTGACTTGCCGGCCTTTACGCGCATGGTCATCAATCTTTCCAACTTTGTGCAGGCGAAGGGCTGGTTAATCGCCATAGTTCTGGGCGCCTCAATAGCTGGTTTTATATATGTGAAGAAGCGCTCGCGGGCCGTACGGCACCTGCTCGACCGCATGATGCTCAAGCTGCCCGTGGTTGGCGCAATTCTCAACAAGGCCGCTATCGCACGTTTTGCCCGCACGCTGTCAACGATGTTCAGTGCTGGTGTGCCGCTGGTGGAAGCCCTGCAGTCGGTCGCTGGCGCCACCGGCAATATCGTCTACGAACAAGCCGTTTTGACCATGCGCGATGAAGTTTCCACGGGGCAGCGGCTGGCCCGCAGCATGGAAGACACCGAGATGTTTCCTAACATGGTGGTACAGATGATCGCGATCGGTGAGGAATCCGGCGCGCTGGACCAGATGTCGGCCAAGGTCGCAGATTTCTACGAAGACGAAGTGGACGCGGCCGTAGACAGCATGAGCAGTCTGCTCGAGCCGCTGATCATGGCAATCCTCGGCGTTCTGGTCGGTGGGCTTGTGGTCGCCATGTACCTGCCTATCTTCAAGATGGGCGCGGTGGTCTGAGCAGCGAGTCGCGGCGGTCGCTTTGACAACAAGCCGGCCTGCCCTGCCCAGAACTCTGCAGCTTCCGTGATCGAACTGATGCAGTCTTCGCCGGGCGTCTTTACCGGCGTCGCCCTGCTACTCGGCCTGCTGGTCGGGAGTTTTCTCAACGTCGTCATTTATCGACTGCCCCTCATGATGCAACGTGGCTGGCGCCAGGAATGCCAGGCCCTGTTCCCGGAAGCCTTGCCGGTTGCAGATGCTGACAAGGAAACTTTCAACCTTATCGTTCCGCGCTCCGCCTGTCCTTCCTGTGGACACAGGATTAGCGCGCTGGAAAACATCCCGTTGGTCAGTTTCCTCGTGCTGCGCGGCAAGTGCGCAGGCTGCAATGCCGCGATCAGCCCACGCTATCCGGCGATCGAATTGCTCACTGGCGTGTTGAGTGCCGCTTGCGCCTGGCATTTCGGATTTGGCCTGGAGGCTGCGGCAGCAATTGTGCTCACCTGGTCCCTGATCACCCTGACGATGATTGATTTTGACCACCAGCTGTTGCCCGACAGCATTACCCTGCCACTGCTATGGCTCGGCCTGGCTATGAGCCTGTTGCACGGCCACGTCAACGCCAGCACATTGTTTGTCGATCCCGGCAGCAGCTTGATTGGCGCCATCGCCGGCTACCTCTTG
This sequence comes from Gammaproteobacteria bacterium, assembly GCA_041565075.1. GTDB lineage: Bacteria > Pseudomonadota > Gammaproteobacteria > Steroidobacterales > JABDLF01 > JABDLF01. The sequence continues at coordinate 29,438 of JBFGOQ010000008.1, read as the reverse complement.
CTGCGCGGAGTCTATGAGCTGTTCAAGCTGGCCACCGGCAAGGAAGGCATGGGTTTTGGCGACTTCAAGCTGCTGGCCGCCCTCGGCGCCTGGCTCGGTTGGAAAATGTTGCCCCTGATCATCATTTTGTCGGCGGTCGTTGGGGCACTTGTGGGCATCGCACTTATGCTTTTTCGTCGCCATGGTCGCGAAGTACCAATTGCTTACGGTCCGTATCTTGCCGCGGCCGGATGGGTGGCCCTGATCTGGGGCGAAGAACTGATGCGCGGCTATTTACTGTACCTTGGCGCCCCCTGAGAGAATATGTGCCGGGGAAAAAACGTGGCGGCGCCCTTGCGCATTGGCCTGACCGGCGGGATCGCCAGCGGCAAGTCTACAGTCGCCGATTACTTCGCCGAGCTGGGCGCCGTAATTATTGACGCGGATATCGTCGCGCGCGACCTGGTTGCACCGGGACAACCTCTGCTTGCGACCCTGGCCAACGAGTTTGGCGACGCGATCCTCACGGATAGCGGCGAACTCGACCGGGCCGCTTTACGCGAGCGGGTGTTTAAATCAGGCGCCGAGCGCAAGCGATTGGAAGCGCTGCTGCACCCGGCAATTCTTGAAAACATGGCGCTCGCGGCACGTGCAGCAAGCGGTGATTACGTGATCATGGTGATTCCCCTGCTGGCAGAAACCGGGGCGAAAGATCTGGTAGATCGGGTGCTCGTTGTGGACTGCGAGCCGTCGCTGCAGCTTGCGCGCCTGCAGCGACGCGACGGCACCGATGACGTCCTGGGCAGGCAGATGCTGGCCGCGCAGGCCTCGCGCGAACAGCGCCTCGAGCTTGCTGACGATGTGCTGGTCAACGATCGCTCGCCGGAAGATCTGGCCAGAATGGTAGAAAAACTGGACGGGTTCTATCGTGAACTGGCCAAAGCCAGCGATCGCGAGACCAGGCCGGGCCTGCGTTTGCCGTAACGCGGCCCCTCGTGGACAATAGGCCCATGGCCGAATTCACCCAGGCGATGCCGAAAGCCACCCAGGCTGAGCGGCCAATCGTTTACGAGCACCCCCTGCTCGAACGCATTCGTACTTTTATGCGCCTGGAATTTCTGTTTGACCAGGCCCACTATCATGCAACTCGCAATTCCACCTGGAGCAGCCGCGCAGCCGTTGCCAATCTGCTGGACATCCTTGCAATTCTGTCGCGCGGCGATGTCCGCAGCGAAGCGCTGAAAGAACTGGAAAAACACGCAGCCTTGCTGGGTCAGTACCAGTTCAGGCCGGATGTTGATGCTGGCAGATTGAATGCGCTGCTCGAAACCATCGAGGCATTACGGCAGTCGCTTGGCGCAACCGGCGGCCAGTTGGCACAGTCGCTGAAAGAAAGTGAGTTCTTGAACGCGGTCAAACATCGCAGCGCCATTCCGGGCGGCACCTGTGAATTTGATCTGCCGGACTACAACTTCTGGTTGAACAGGCCTCACGAAGAACGTCTGCAGGATTTTCAGCGCTGGCTCGTCACCCTCCAGCCATTAAAGGAAGCAATTCGGGAACTGCTTTGGCTGACCAGAGAGAGCACCCAGGCCACTCGTGAAGTAGCTCCCGGCGGTATGTTTCAGAAATCACCCGAGCGCGGTGTCACCTGCCAGTTGATTCGCATTACCATGGCGCCGGACAGCGCGTGTTTTCCGGAAATCAGCGGCAACCAGCACCGCTTCACCATTCGCTTCATGAACTGGCAGGATGTCAGCATGCGTCCGTCGCAGGTCAACAAAGATATTACCTTTTACCTGGCCTGCTGCTGATGCCCAAAGCACCCGCCTGTACTTGCCCCCGCTGCGGCCGATCTATTCGCTGGGACGAGGAGTTTCCTGAACGGCCTTTTTGCAGCGCGCGCTGTCGACTACTGGACCTTGGCGCCTGGTTGCAGGAAGAAAATCGCATTGCCGGCGAAGCAGCCGCCGATGCCAAGCACGAAGATTCCGGAGAATGCTGAACGCAATCAGGTCGGTGAGCTGCTGCTAACTCAGACGCCCATGGCATTGCTTGTACTTTTTTCCGGACCCGCACGGACAAGGCTCATTGCGACCCACCTTGCGTTCCTTGCGCACGAATGGTTGCGACACATTATTACCAGCATCCGGCGACGCGGTCGCGCCCATGGCGGGTGCGGCGGCATGACGGGCCTCAGAGCGGCGCGTTGAGCGGCGCTGTTTCTCGACGGCCTCGACATCTTCCTCGCTGCGTATCTGCACCTTGGAGAGGATACTTATCGTGTCATGCCGCGCGCGATCGAGCATCGCCACGAACATTTCAAAAGCTTCGCGCTTGTATTCCTGCTTGGGATTTTTTTGCGCATAACTTCTGAGGCCAATGCCCTGGCGCAGAAAATCCATGGCGGCGAGGTGCTCTTTCCAGTGCATGTCCAGCTGCTGCAACATCACTGCTTTTTCGAAATGCCGCATGGTTGGCTCACCGATCAGGCGCACCTTGTCGTCATACGCACCCTTGAGCTCGGCCTGGATGCGTGCACGTAACGATTCTTCGTGCAGCGTATCGTCCTGTTCGAGCCAGTCTGGAATATCCAGCTCGAGACCGAATTCCCGATCAATGGCAGTGGCCAATCCTGAGGCATCCCAGAGTTCTTCCACGCTGCCGGGCGGAATGTACTCATCAATGACCGCATTAACGACTTCTATGCGGTCTTCTTCGATCCACTCGGAGACATCGTCCTCGGTCATCAGCTGGTTGCGACGCAGGTAAACCACCTTGCGCTGGTCGTTGGCAACGTCATCGTATTCCAGCAGGTTCTTGCGCATATCGAAGTTGTGCGCCTCGACCTTGCGCTGCGCTCTTTCGATCTGGCGGCTCAGGAGCTTGCTTTCGATAGCCTCCCCCGGTTTCATTCCGACCCGCGCGAGAAGTGCCTTGGAACGCTCCGGATCGCCAAAAATACGCATCAGGGAGTCTTCCATTGACAGGTAAAAACGGCTTGAGCCCGGGTCGCCCTGGCGGCCGGACCGTCCCCGCAGCTGGTTGTCTATGCGCCGGGATTCGTGACGCTCAGTGCCAATAATGTGCAGGCCGCCGGCAGCTACGACGTCCGCATGGCGCGCCTGCCACTCTTCGCGAATCCTGGCGCGCCGGGTCTCGTCTTGCTCCGGCATTTTGGCAAGTTCCGCGTCCAGGCTGCCGCCGAGAACGATATCGGTACCCCGGCCCGCCATGTTAGTGGCAATCGTCACCCTCCCAGGTCGACCGGCCTGGGCAACTATTTCCGCTTCCTTTTCATGATGTTTCGCGTTCAGAACCTGGTGAGAAATATTGCGCTTCTTGAGAATCTGCGACAGCAGTTCAGAGGTTTCGATGGATGTGGTGCCCACCAGCACCGGCTGGCCATTGGCCACGCAGTCCTTGATGTCATCAATAATATTCTTGTACTTGTCCTCAGCCGTGAGATGCACAAGATCAGCACGGTCATCCCGAATCATAGGCATGTGGGTCGGGATCACTACGACCTCAAGGCCATAAATGGTCTGAAATTCGTATGCTTCGGTATCTGCCGTACCGGTCATACCGGACAGCTTCTCGTACATGCGAAAGTAGTTTTGAAAGGTTATCGACGCCAGCGTCTGGTTTTCGCTGCGCACCGCCACACCTTCTTTGGCCTCGACCGCCTGGTGCAAACCGTCTGACCAGCGCCGGCCTGGCATGGTGCGCCCGGTAAATTCATCAACGATCACAACCTCTCCGTCCTTGACGATGTATTCGACGTCACGACGGTAAAGCGCCTGCGCGCGCAGGGCGGCATTCAGATGATGCATGAGGCTGATGTTGGCGGCGTCATAAAGCGTATCGTCGTGACCGATCAGACCGGTCTCCTTGAGAATTTGCTCGACTCTTTCCTGACCCTCTTCAGTCAGATGCACCTGTTTGGACTTTTCGTCAGGCGTGTAATCCGCCGGCTCCAGCAGCCGGGCCACCGGCACTTCGCCCTCCTCACCGGTCAGCACGAGGTCCAAGCCCTTGCTGCGGGCACGTGCCAGGGCCGCCGCTGTCGAAAGCACCTCGCCTGATGCGGCATCGGCCGCACGCAGTTCCACCTCATCGACTTCAATATCGTCATTGCGCGGCGCACCCGGATATTTCTCGGCGCGCAACCGCGGCGTAATGACGTTCATTTTTTCGTACAACTCAGTGCTGTCTTCCGACGGGCCGGAGATAATCAAAGGGGTGCGCGCTTCATCGATGAGAATGGAATCGACCTCATCGATAATTGCGAATGACAGTGCTTTCTGCACCTTGTCGTCCGCACGAAACGCCAGGTTGTCCCGAAGATAATCAAAGCCGAACTCGTTGTTGGTGCCGTACACGATATCGGAGGCATAGGCTTCGCGTTTTGCTGCCGGCTCCATCCCTGACTTGATGACACCGACACTCATGCCCAGGAACCGGTAAATAGGCCCCATCCAGTCGGCATCGCGCTGCGCAAGATAGTCGTTGACTGTGATGATGTGCACGCCGTGCCCGGACAGCGCATTGAGGTAGGCTGCCAAAGTTGCAACCAGGGTCTTGCCCTCACCGGTGCGCATTTCTGCGATTTTGCCCTGGTGCAAGGCGATGCCACCGACCAGTTGCACGTCAAAGTGCCGCATGCCAAGTGTTCTTACCGAGGCTTCGCGGACCGTCGCAAATGCTTCCGGCAATAATTCATCCAGGGTGGCGCCAGCGCGGCTGCGCTCGCGCAATGTATCGGTGCGGGCGCGCAGCTCATCGTCGCTCAGCGCCTTGACGGATTCTTCCAGCTCGTTGGCGCGCGTGACTAACTTGCCGTACTTACGCAGCAGCCGCTGATTACGGCTGCCGAATATGCGGGCCAGGAACTTCTGCACAGGGGTCCCTCTCAAGCGCAAATGCCTTGCGCACAAAGGCGGCCCATCGGGACCGCCTGAAAAAACGGGCATTATAAAGCATCTGCCTGCCTGCAGCCGCCGGCTGCGCCAGGCCAGTTACCAGAATGGGGTCGATTCGGGGCTTTTCAAATTCGCCCGCTCAGCCTGCTCGCGGATCAGCTGCCATCCTCGACGTAACCGAGGGGATTGACGACGCGACCGTCCCGCAGCACCTCGAAATGCAGATTCGGGCCGGTGGCCCGCCCGGTGGAGCCCATCAGTGCGATGACCTGGCCTTTTTCGATACGCTCACCCACCGCCACCAGATTCTTCTTGTTGTGCGCGTACCGCGTGACAAATCCATTGCCATGGTTTATTTCCACCAGTTTGCCGAAGCCGAAGCGCTCATCCGACCAGGTCACAACGCCTGCGGCCACTGCCACCACATCGGCACCGTCCCGTCCGGCGAAATCCACACCCTTGTGGCGTGCTTTGCGCCCGGTAAATGGATCCGTACGCATACCAAAGAAAGACGAAATATAACCTGACTTCACCGGACGACCGGCGGGATGCACCTGCTCGCGCAGGTTGCGATCCATCAACAGGTCTTCGAGCACCGCCAGCTGCCGCTCGCGGTCCGTTACTTTGCGGTCGAGGACACCCAGCATGGCGATCAGATCCGGAACCTCGGTTCCTACGCCTTCGATGCCCGGCTCCGGCCCACCCTGTGCAGGCGGGATGCTGAAATCAAATTCACCGTCCTGCAAACCGGCCATCCCGGTCAGGCGCCGTCCCAACGCGTCGAGGCGAATCACATGGGCCTGCATCTGACCGAGCCTGACAGACAAGGCATCCAGATTTTCCTGAGTCACGCGCCGCGCCTGCGCTATTTCCTGTGCCTGCTCGCCCAGCTGGTTCTTGAACACGACGAGACTTTCTTCGGGAGTCACCACAATCTGCTTGGCGGCAAACTGATAACCGGCCACAAAAGCGCCCGCCAGTACCGCCAGCAGCACAAAGGAAAAAAACAGCTTCCACGGCAGATAGCCGAGGTCCAGTCGCCGCGTCTTACCGCTGGCTGGTGAGAATAAAATGACGTTCATATTCAACTGACTCGCGCCCCTTTCGAGGCACCCCATCCATTCGAATTGTTCTCGTCGGTCAGCATGGAGTCTGGACACCCTTGGGCGCCAGTGCGGCCGGTATTAACCGATCGCAGTGCTGCGGCGGCCCCGCTACCCGGACTGTTTTGCCCCGGGCCGGAGGCTTTGCGTCCCCGCCTTACAACGAGTTTGCCCTTAAATCACAGACCCGACACTATGCATCAAGGCGCCTGTTATGATCAAGATTTTGCGCTTTGGGAAGCTCTCGCGCTCTGGCCAATATGCCAAAACCCGCTAAATTGAAGGATTTGCTCCAGCCCGGCAACCGCGACCTGGGCCGGGTGCTCGCGCGGGCAGCGGAGCTGGAAGCGCTGACCGAGAAGGTCCAGGCCGCGCTTGGCGAGCCGGAATCCGGTCATATCGTGGCGGTGAGCACAGATCAGGAGAGTCTGACTGTGACGGTAGATGCCGCGGCGTGGGCCGCGCGCCTGCGGTTTCTGGAAAATGAGATTCGCGCCGCTGCCGGTCCGGGCATGGCGACCAAAAAGCTGCTGGTACGGGTCCGCCCGCCGGCGCCGCCCTGACGCTCAGGCGGCGATTACCGGACTCGAATAGGAGACCGGGGCACGGCGCGAGTCATCGAAACTCACGATCTCCCAGGCGTCCGTTTCTGCGATCAGCCGCCGCAGCAAGGCGTTATTGAGACCATGGCCGGATTTGAATCCCCTGAACGCGCCAATCAGTGTGTGTCCCACAAGGTATAGGTCACCGATAGCATCCAGCATTTTGTGCTTGACGAATTCGTCCTCGTAACGCAAACCGTCCTCGTTCAATACCCGGTAATCGTCCAGCACAATCGCGTTATCGAGGTTGCCACCCAACGCCAGATTCTGTGAGCGCATCATTTCCAGGTCCCGCATGAAACCAAAAGTCCGGGCGCGGCTGACTTCCTTCAGGTAAGACGTGGTCGAAAAGTCCATGCTGGCGGTCTGCGTATGACGCTTGAAAACCGGATGATCGAATTCGATCTCAAAATCCAGGCGAAACCCGTCATGGGGTACCAGCTCCGCCCACTTGTCGTCTTCTTCGACGCGTACTGTTTTCAGTATTCGCATGAACTTTTTCGCGGCTTTCTGCTCTTCGATGCCTGCAGACTGCAGCAGGAATACGAAGGGTCCGGCGCTGCCGTCCATAATCGGCACTTCCGCAGCGCTCAGATCAACATAGGCGTTGTCTATTCCCAGTCCGGCAAATGCCGACATCAGGTGTTCCACGGTGGAGACCTTCGCGTCGCCCTGCACCAGCGTGGTACCCAGGGTCGTCTGTCCAACATGTTCTGCCTGGGCCGGCACATCCGCTGGCGGCTCGACGTCGACCCGCCGGAACACGATGCCGGTATCCGCGGCAGCAGGGCGCAAGGTCATGAAAACCTTGTCACCCGTGTGCAGGCCAATGCCCGTCGCACGGATCGAATTTTTTAAAGTTCTCTGTTTAAGCATGCTTGCCCCTGGTCCTGCTCAACCCATCAGCCCGGCGAGTCACCGCTGGAGGATTCGGTGTCTCGCCGCCCGCTCCCGCCCCTCTGGCACGGCCTGCACGGCCGTTGCGGCTGCCGGGTAAGACCCTCTGCGCGCGGAAAAATCAGCGCGCAACGGTACCACAACCAGCAAATCCGCCGCAAGCGGCTGATTCATAGAGCTTTATTTCCCACAACCCCTATGTGCACAGATTCCCGGCCCTCAGTCCGCCTGACGTCGCAAGAATGCCGGAATATCCAGCAGCTGTTCATCGGCTGTGGCGGGTACGGAATTATCACCCACTGCCCGCTGCTGGCGTTGCACGGTTGGCTTTTCCAGGTCCGCGTAGTTGACTTCGCCAGTGCCGCGTCTCACCACCCGGATGTTGGGCTGCTGGCGTTGTCCTGCCGGCAGGCCGATGCCGGTCGCCACAACGGTTACGCGAATCCGATCCGACATTTCATCGTCGATCACCGTACCCACTACGACCGTGGCATCGTCGGAGGCGAATTCCTTTACGGTTTCGCCCACCTCCTGGAACTCGCCAATGGACATATCCGGACCCGCTGTGACGTTTACCAGTATGCCCCTCGCCCCGGACAAATTGATGTCTTCGAGCAGCGGGCTGGACACTGCCGCCTCGGCTGCTTCCCGCGCCCGGTCCTCACCCAGAGCCGCGCCGGTGCCCATCATTGCCATACCCATTTCGGCCATCACGGTGCGAACATCCGCGAAGTCAACGTTAATCAGGCCAGGACGGGTGATGAGCTCGGCAATGCCCTGCACGGCACCCTGTAATACGCGATTGGCCGACCTGAAGGCGTCCAGCAAGGTGGTTTCCGGTCCCAGCACCGTAAGCAGCTTCTGGTTCGGAATGGTGATCAGCGAATCGCAGAAGCGGGTCAGCTCCGAGATGCCCTGATCGGCTATGCCGCCGCGCTTGGCACCTTCCACGCCGAAAGGCTTGGTGACTACCGCAACCGTCAGGATACCGAGCTCCTTGGCCACCTGTGCCACCACCGGCGCGGCGCCCGTGCCGGTGCCACCCCCCATACCTGCGGTGATGAACAGCATGTCGCTGCCTTCGATCACCTCCTGGATGCGGTCGCGGTCCTCCATGGCCGCCTGGCGGCCAAGTTCCGGGTTAGCACCAGCGCCCAGTCCCTTGGTTATGTTGCAACCGATCTGCAAGCTGGTTTTTGCCAGGTTGTTTTTGAGCGCCTGGGCATCGGTATTGGCGCAAATGAAATCCACGCCCTCGATGCCCTGCTCGACCATGTGCGACACCGCGTTACCGCCGCCGCCCCCTACGCCGATCACCTTGATCACGGCATTCTGACTATATGAGTCCATTAATTCGAACATTTGTCTTTCCTCCAGATATGAAGACAATCCCGTTACAACAAAAAATCAGAAATTCCCCTGGAACCACGCTTTCATGCGTTCCCAGACCTCATTGAGTCCTCCACCGAGTTGCTGCTCGGCAGCAATCCTCGAATAATTTTCCAGCCCGTAGAGCAACAAGCCGACGCCGGTTGCATGGATCGGGTTGCGCACTACCTCCACCAGCCCCGCGACATGCTGTGGAATGCCCAGACGCACCGGCATATGAAAAACTTCTTCGGCCAACTCCACCGCACCTTCCATCTTGGCGCTGCCGCCCGTTATGACGACGCCTGCTGCAATAAGCTCTTCGAAACCACTGCGACGCAATTCATCACGAATAAGCGTGAACAGCTCTTCGTAACGAGGCTCGACGATCTCGGCCAGCGTTTGACGCGCCAGCCGGCGGGGCGGGCGGTCGCCGACGCTTGGCACTTCGATGGTTTCATCCGGGTTGGCCAGCTGCGAAAGCGCGCAGGCATACTTGATTTTGATTTCTTCCGCATACTGCGTCGGTGTTCGCATGGATATGGTGATGTCGTTGGTGACCTGGTCACCGGCAATCGGGATCACCGCCGTATGCTGGATCGCGCCGCCGGAAAACACCGCGATGTCGGTCGTGCCACCACCAATATCAACCAGGCACACGCCCAGTTCCTTTTCATCCTCGGTCAGCACGGCGAAGCTCGATGCCAGCTGTTCCAGCACAATGTCTTCGACCTGCAGGCCGCAGCGCTGCACGCACTTGACGATGTTTTGTGCGGCGCTGGCAGCACCCGTCACCATGTGCACGCGCGCTTCCAGGCGCACACCCGACATGCCGATCGGCTCCTTGATGCCTTCCTGGTGATCGATAACAAATTCCTGCGGCAGGATGTGCAGGATTTTCTGGTCGGCCGGAATGGCTACCGCACGCGCGGCGTCTATCACCCTGTCGACGTCGGAGGCGGTTACTTCCTTGTCGCGAATTGCCACGATGCCGTGGGAATTCAGGCTGCGAATGTGGCTGCCCGCGATGCCCGCATAAATAGAATGGATTTCGCAGCCAGCCATGAGTTCGGCTTCTTCCACGGCGCGCTGGATCGACTGCACCGTGGATTCTATATTGACGACGACGCCTTTTTTCAGACCACGCGATGGGTGGGTGCCGATGCCTATCACTTCGACCTCGTCGTCATCGGTCACTTCGCCCACGATCGCAACCACCTTGGACGTGCCAATATCCAGGCCAACGATGAGTTTTTTTTCTAACTTCTTGGACATTCAGATTGGTCCCTGCATTGCTTGCCGGTTGTCGCCGGGCGCATATCCCGACTTCCAGCCGATGACAAAACCATTGCTGTATCGCATGTCGACATAAGCCACTCGCGCTTCGAGTTCCTGAACGCGTCGCGCCGCAACCCCGGCAAAACGGCGCAGGCGCTCACCGATCGCCCGGCGCCCAAGATGCACCAGCAAACCGTTGGCAAACGCAAGATCCCAGGCGCCGCGGGCATTCATGCGCAGGGCGCTGACGCTGAAACCCAAGGGGGTTACGAGTCCATGCACTTCGAGGTAGCGCTGGGCAACCCGCCACTCGCTGCCCTCGGGTCCGTCCAGCAGGGGCAGTTCAGGCAGCGGAAAGCGACTGTGTTCGACAAACAATTCACCGCGGGTGTTGAGCAAGCCTCGCTCGCCCCAGCGCGCCGCAGCGACCTGTTCGGTGATCGTCACTTTCAGGCGTGCAGGGAAAGCACGTTGCACCCTGGCCCGGTCGACCCATGGCAGTGCCTCGACCGCCGCTCTTACAACGTCGAGGTCGGCTGAGAGAAAACCGGCACCCTCGAACTCCCGCAACGCCGCCCTTACCTCCAGAGTCGATACGCGCTGACCCGCACCCGCCACTTCAATCGCAACCGGCCGGTCCAGCAAGCGTGCAAGTCCCCCCAGCAGCAACCCGAAGGCCGTAACACCGATGACGGCGCTGACAATGCCGCGCCATGGCAACGGCCGGCGTCTCACTTCCTCCCGACGTGGACGATTCGCGCGGTTTTTCCTGCGCAGACTCATGGCGTTGCGCCCCGGGCCACGCATTGCGCGGGTTTCGCGAGACTCGTTTCCAGGATTCGCCAGGCCAGCTCGTCGAAGTCTGCGCCCGCGACCTTTGCGGCCATGGGCACCAGGCTATGTCCCGTCATTCCGGGCACGGTATTGACCTCCAGGAACAGTGGCCTGCCCTGGTCGAGCAGCAGGTCAACCCGGCCCCAGCCGCTTGCGCCCACGGCATCGAACGCGATGCGCGACAATCGGGCGAGTTCGTTTTCCGTTTCGTCGTCGAGCCCGCTGGGACAGAAATAGCGGGTATCGTCGCTGAAGTACTTGGCGTCGTAGTCGTAAAAGGTGTTGTCAGTTTCGATACGAATCAGTGGCAATACCCACTCTTCGAGCACGGCAACCGTATACTCGGCGCCGCTGATCCACTCTTCTGCAAACACGCTCGAATCGATTTCGGCCGCCGCTCGCCAGGCCTCGATCATTTCGTCCTCGCTGCTCACTTTGCTGAGGCCTACGCTGGAGCCCTCGTGGGCCGGCTTGACGATCAGCGGTAAGCCAAGTTCCTTTGCGGCGAGACGGCATTCGTCTTCGCTGGCAAGTGTCCGGTAGCGAGGCGTGCCAAGCCCGCTTCCTTCCAGAAGCATCTTGGTTCGCAACTTGTCCATGGACAGTGCCGAGCCGAGCACGCCACTGCCGGTATAAGGAATATTCAGATATTGCAGCGCGCCCTGGATCGTGCCGTCCTCGCCGCCGCGTCCATGCAACGCAATCCAAGCCCGATCAAAACCGCCGGCCAGCAACTTGCCCATTGCATCATCACGGGTATCCACAGCGCGCGCTTCGACGCCGCGGCGCTTGAGGGCGTCCAGCACTGCCCGTCCCGTCATCAGGGAAATCTCGCGCTCGGCCGAAGCACCGCCCAGCAACACTGCCACGCGTCCGAAATCCCGCGGATCTTCCGTGCGCGCCGGCGGCAGGCGACGGGTAATCATGCCGACTCCCCCACGATGCGCACCTCTGTTTGCAATTCGACGCCTTGCTGCTCGCTGACCACGCGTATCAGGTGGGCGATCAGCGCCTCTACGTCGGCCGCTGTTGCGCTGCGATCGGTGATAATGAAATTGGCGTGTTTTTCCGAGACCACGGCGCCACCGATACGATGACCTTTCAGGCCACAGGCCTCGATCAGTCGCGCCGCGTGATCGCCCTCGGGATTACGAAAGACGGAACCGCAACTTGGCTGGCCGATAGGTTGACTCGCCTTGCGCCGCGCCAGCAATTCCCGGATATCTTCCTGGCGCGCCGCCGGGTTGGCTTCGAAAGCCAGTTCGGCCGACAGGAACCACTCCTCGGCAGGCGCGATCACTTCGCGATAGCCGACCTGGTATTCGGCACGCTGGCGCTCGCGAATCTCGCCGTGCCTGTCGATCACCTGGACGCGTTCGACGTGTTCCCAGGTTTCGCCACCAAAGGCGCCGGCGTTCATGGCAAGGGCGCCTCCCACAGTTCCTGGAATGCCGGCAAAAAACTCGGCCGGACCCAGACCCCAGCGCACGCATTGACGCGCGAGTTTGGCGCAAGCAAGCCCGGCGCCGGCGAACACCAGGCCGGGTCCGCGGCGCTCCAGACCACCCAGCACCTTGTGGGTCGCAATCACCGCGCCAGGCCAGCCGCCGTCGCGGACCAGCAGGTTGCTGCCGAGACCGACCCATAACAGGGGCTCAGCGGGATCGCGGGAGCGCAGATAATCTGCCAGGTCGGCGATATCGGCCGGCGAGAAAAAGTCGCGCGCCGGGCCGCCAACGCGCCAGGAACTATGTCGCGCCATTGGTTCATCGTGGCGCAATACGCCGCGTACTGATGCTGGCGAAGTCATGACGCGCACTTGCCGTTCACCTCCGCCAGGCAAAGTCGCAGTGTGTCCGGCAGTTCCCGCGCGACGCGACCAATGCTGCCAGCACCCAGGGTGACAACAATGTCACCGCCGGCTAACAGCGGTGCCAGAATTTCCGCCAGCCTGCCAACGTCTTCGAGAAACACCGGCTCGGCCTTGCCCCGGCTGCGCACGGCCCGGGCAATTGCGCGGCCATCGGCACCTTCGATTGTATTTTCGCCGGCGGCATAAACCTCGCTGATGACCAGCACGTCGCTGTCACACAACACCCGGGCGAAGTCATCGAGCAGGTCACGAGTTCGCGTAAAGCGATGCGGCTGGAATGCCACCACCAGCCGGCGCCCCGGCCAACCCCTGCGAACAGCTTGCATGACCGCACGGATCTCGGTGGGATGGTGGCCGTAGTCGTCGACCAGCAACACCGGGCCTGAGCTGGTCATCACCTCACCATTAATCTGGAAGCGACGGCCGATGCCTTCGAAAGATTCGAGCGCCTGGCGAATGTGCTGGTCTGCAATTGCCAGCTCCCGACCTATCGCAATCGCGGCCAGCGCGTTCAGCACGTTGTGCCGACCCGGTAAATTGAGCGCAATGTTTAAATCGTCGCGCCCTGCCTGGCGCGCCGTAAACCGTGTAACGCCATTGGCACTTTCTATCTGGACGGCGCGCAGGTCAGCGTCCTCGGCGAAACCGTAGGTAGTAATTGGCCTGCTCACCGCATCCAGGATGGCGCGTACGGATTCATCTTCGATACACAACACCGCCAGGCCGTAAAACGGCAGGTTGTGCAGAAACTCCAAGAAGGCGTTACGCAGGTGTTCGAAACTGCCCTCGTAGGCTTCCAGATGGTCGGCATCGATATTGGTAATTACCGAAATCATCGGCTGCAGGTGCAGGAACGAAGCGTCACTTTCGTCCGCCTCCGCCACCAGGTATTTGCCGGCGCCGAGGCGGGCGTTGCTGCCGGCACTCACTAGCATGCCGCCAATTACAAATGTGGGGTCCTTGCCGCCTTCTGCCAGCACGCTCGCGACCAGGCTGGTGGTGGTGGTCTTGCCATGCGTGCCTGCCACCGCGATGCCGTAACGAAAGCGCATCAGTTCCGCCAGCATTTCGGCGCGCCGCACGATCGGGATACGATTGTCATGCGCGGTGACCAGCTCCGGGTTGTCGTGAGCGATGGCGCTTGACTTAACCACCACGTCGGCACCCGCTATATTGCCGGCGTCATGGCCGATACTGATGCTGGCGCCCTGCTGCTCGAGGCGCCGGGTAACGGCATTCGCTTTGAGATCGGAACCGGTAACCGTGTAGCCGAGGTTAAGCAATACTTCGGCAATACCGCCCATGCCGACGCCGCCGACACCGACAAAGTGAATGTGCTGAATTTTGCGCATCCTATCCGTCACCGCTGATCTCCCTGTGCGAATTCCAGACAGGCACGCGTCAGTTTGTCGCTGGCATCCGGGCGCGCCAGCGTGCGCCCTCTGCGGGCCATCTCCAACAGCGTCGCCCGATCTGCCAGCAAGCTTGCAAGGCGTGCGCCCAGGCTTGGGATGTCAAGATCGCGTTGTGCGATGAGCTCTGCGGCGCCCGCCTGGGCGAGAAAATTCGCGTTGCGGGTCTGATGGTCGTCTACCGCAGATGGCAACGGCACCAGCAGCGCCGCTACGCCAGCAGCAGCGAGTTCCGCGACGGTGATGGCGCCCGCGCGGCAAACCACCAAATCAGCCCAGCCATATGCCGCAGCCATGTCTTCAATAAAACTCTGCACTGACGCTTCTATGCCTGCCGTGCGATAGGCCTGGCGAGCAATATCCAGTGTTTTTGTGCCCGCCTGGTGCCTGATCAGTGGCACCGCAGGCCAGTTCTGGCTGGCGATGGCGCGCGGCACAATTTCGTTAAGCGCCAGCGCGCCCTGGCTGCCGCCTATGACCAGCAGCCGCGGCGGTCCCGTGCGCGTGGCAAAACGCTGCACCGGATCCGGGACGGCAACGATTTCATCACGTACCGGATTGCCCACGGTCTCGGCCGTCACCGACGCCGGGAAACTGCCGGGAAAACCTTCGAGCACGCGTGCAGCCAGACGCGCCAGCACGCGGTTGGTCAATCCTGCCACTGCATTCTGCTCGTGCAAGATCAAGGGGCGACGGGTCAACCAGGCGGCGACGCCGCCCGGGCCGCTGACGAAACCGCCCATTCCAAGCACGGCGCCGGGGTTGCGCCGTGACATGACGCGCAGCGACTGGCCGAGCGCCAACATCAGGCGAAACGGAGCCAGCAACCATGCCAGCCATCCCTTACCGCGCAGCCCGGAGACCGAAATCCATTCAATGGCAAAACCGGCTCCGGGTACAACCCGCGCTTCAAGCCCCTTTTGGGTTCCCAGCCACACGACTTCAATCTCGCGGTCTCGCAACGCGCGTGCGACAGCCAGCGCCGGAAAAACATGACCACCGGTGCCACCGGCCATGATCATTACAGGCCGGGCATTCATGCGGCCTGCCTCGCGCGACGACGCAGGCGCGGCGGCAGTGGCGCGCGTTGCGGACGAGCTTCATGCGCAACTCTCAGCAGCAGCCCGATGGCGGCACAGGAAACCAGCAGGCTGGATCCGCCGGCGCTGATCAGTGGCAAAGTCAGACCCTTGGTAGGCAAAACGCCCATGTTCACGCCAATATTGATAAACGCCTGGATGCCAAACCAGATGCCAATGCCCTGGGCAAGATAGGCACCAAACGCCTGGTTGGCGTCGGCCGCCCTGCGGCCGATTGAGAATGCACGCAAGAGCAGCGCGAAATACAGCGCGATCACCACCACCGCGCCGAACAAACCAAATTCTTCCGCGATTACCGCAAACACGAAATCGGTATGTGCCTCCGGAAGGTAATAAAGCTTTTGCACACTTGCACCCAGGCCTACGCCCAGCCACTCGCCGCGGCCAATTGCAATCAGCGACTGCGTCAGCTGATAGCCACTGTCATAGGCGTCGGCCCAGGGATCGAGAAAACCTGTCAGGCGCTTCATGCGATAGGGCGAAGTCCACGCCAGCGTGGCCAGCGCGCCAGCAATCAATGTGAACAGCAGCAGAAAATGCCGGATGCGCACACCACCAAGGAACAGCATGCCCAGCGCCGTCACCACCAATACCGTCGCGGCACCGAAATCGGGCTCTGCAAGCAGCAACAGCGCCGCCAGCAACACAAAGACCATGGGCTTCATAAAACCTTTGAAATTTTCAGTGATCATGTCCGGGTGACGCACCATGTAGCCGGCCAGATACAAGATCAGAAACAGCCGCGCAGGCTCTGAGGCCTGCAGGCTGAGTGGCCCAAGACGCAACCAGCGCACGCTGCCGTTGACTGAGTGACCAAGGCCGGGCAGCAGAACAAGTACCAGCAATAACAACGCAGATCCCAGCAGCAAGTAACCGCCGGAAACCCAGAGGCGCAGCGGTAGTGCAAGCATGCACAGCAAGCCGAGAATGCCCAGTACCGAATAGATGCCCTGGCGCACGACGTAATAGAACGGCGCCTGCAACTCGCGATCGGCGATTACGATGGAAGAAGAGGCAACCATGACCAGGCCGGTCAGCAAGAGCGCAGCGAAAATCCACAGCAGCGGCAGGTCAAGCTGCAGCGCGTTGTGCTGCCGGCGCATGGCGGGCGTAACATGGGTGGCAGCGAAGCTCATGGCGTCAGCCCCCTGACTGCACGCGCGAAAGCGTCACCGCGCTCTTCGAATCCGCTGAACATGTCGAAGCTCGCGCAGGCTGGCGACATCAACACGGTATCGCCTTCGTGCAACGCGGCCCCGGCCTGGTTTACTGCATCCTCCATGCTCTTTGCGTAAAGTACCGTGCAACGATCTTCGAGCACGTCGCCCAGCAACTGCGCGTCCCGTCCTATCAGCACTGCGGTATGCACACGGCCCGTCGCCGCTGCGGCCAGTTCCGTAAAGTCGGCGCCCTTGGCCTCACCACCGGCAATCAATACCAGATTTCCGTCTATACCCTTGATAGCGGCGATCGTGGCGCCGACGTTGGTGCCCTTGGAGTCATTGATCCAGGTTGCACCACGCGCGGTGGCGACGCGCTGCATGCGATGCGGCAGTCCTCGAAACGAGCGCAGTGCCTGGACCGCAGCCTGCATGGGCGCGCCCGCTGCACAAACAATGGCCAGTGCTGCCAGTGCGTTAGCGAGATTGTGCCGGCCAACCAGATGCAAGTCCGCGGCGCGCATCAAGGGCGTGGCACCCCGCGCAAGCCATAACTCGTCGGCCACTTCGCGCAGCCCGAATTGTTCCGCGGCGGGCGTATCCAGGCCAAAGCTCATGGTCATGGCCGATACGGGCAGCGCACTGACCAGCGGGTCATCGCGATTGACAATGGCAACATTGCAGCGCTCGAAAATACGCGCCTTCGCTGCGACGTAGGCTTCGACGGTACCGTGGCGGTCAATATGATCGGGTGAGATATTGAGAATCGCCGCCACCGCAGGCGCCAGCGTATGTACACTTTCCAGTTGAAAGCTCGACACTTCCAGGACATAGAAATCCGGTTCCTTGTCACCGATAAGTTCAAGGGCCGCCGGCCCCAGGTTGCCGCCCGCAAGTACATCCCGCCCAGCCGCTTTCAGTAATGCTGCGACCATCCTGGTCACCGTGCTCTTGCCGTTGGAACCGGTGATCGCAAGCACCGGCGCGGTGACGGAGCGGGCAAATAATTCGATATCTCCGATAATCGGTATGTCGCGTTGTCTGGCCTCCTGGAAAAAGGCAGCGTCGAGGTCAAGACCTGGCGAAGCGATCACTTCCGAGACCTCATCCAGCACTTCGCCGGGCAGCACGCCAACGTAAATTCGAATATGCGGATACTCGTTTTGCAGCGCCGCCAGGCCCGGGGGCGACTCGCGAGTGTCGGCCACCACAACGGGCCGGCCGCGACGCGCCAGAAAGCGCGCACAAGACAATCCAGTGCTGCCAAGCCCGGCCACCAGGATTTTGCCTTCACTGGCCGTGCCGGGAACGCCGGAAACATGCTGGGTGCGGCTCGCCATCAACGTAACTTGAGCGTGGCCAGGCCGATCAGCACCAGGATCACAGTAATGATCCAGAAGCGCACGATGACCTTGGGTTCCGCCCACCCTTTCAGTTCAAAATGATGATGCAGTGGCGCCATCCGGAAGATGCGTTTGCCGGTTAGCTTGAAAGACGCCACCTGCAACACGACCGAAACGGTCTCCATGACGAAGACGCCACCCATTATCAGCAATACAATTTCCTGGCGCACGATGACTGCCATGGTGCCAAGCGCTGCACCGAGAGCGAGTGCCCCCACATCGCCCATGAACACCTGCGCCGGGTAAGTGTTGAACCACAGGAAACCCAGTCCGGCGCCGACCAACGAGGCACTGACAATCAGCACTTCACCGGAACCCGGAATATAGGGAATGCCCAGATACCCGGAAAAGTTGAAATTTCCTGACAGGTAAGCGAAGACACCCAGCGCACCACCCACCATGACAGTGGGCATGATCGCCAGCCCGTCCAGCCCGTCGGTCAGATTCACTGCGTTGCTGAATCCCACTACGATCAGCCACGTAAGCACGACATAGAAGACACCCAGCGGCAGCATTACGTCCTTGAAAAGGGGCACGATGAGCTGGGTTTCCACGGGTTCGCGTGCGGTGACAAAAAGAACGATGGCAAATAACACGCCGAAAAAGGACTGCCAGAAAAACTTGGCGCGCGCGCTCAGGCCCCTGGAATTGCCAAGCGTAAGTTTCTTGTAGTCGTCGACAAATCCAATAAGCCCGAAAGTGAATGTCACACCGAGCACGACCCAGACATAGCGATTGCCGAGGTCGGCCCATAAGAGTGTCGCAACTATCATGGCGACGAGAATCAGTGTCCCGCCCATGGTTGGCGTGCCGGCTTTGACCAGATGCGACTCAGGACCGTCGTCGCGCACGCTCTGGCCAATCTGGTGGAAATTGAGCCTGCGTATCATCGCCGGCCCGAAAATTAAGGCAATCAGCAGTGCGGTCAGCGCACCAAGGATGGCGCGCATAGTCAGATAACTGAACACATTGAAACCGGAGTAAAGGTTGGTCAGGTATTCGGTGATGTACAGCAGCACGACTCAGCCTCCGTTGGCCCGTCGTGGCGTTTGACCGGCGTTGGCGACCAGCGCGTCAACTACGCGCTCGAACCGCATGGCGCGCGAGGCCTTGACCAGCACCGTCACACCCGCGCCGGCCTCGGCGGTGAGCGCGGCGATCAAGGACTCGATGTCGGGATACCAGGACGCGCCTGGCCCGAACGCATCGACAGCGGCCTGGGTGAGTCCGCCGCTGGCCAGCAGGCGACGGACACCTTGCGCCCGGGCATACTCACCGACCTCGGCATGACGCTGGCTCGCTCCATCGCCAAGTTCGCCCATGTCACCAAGCACCAGCCACGCTTCGCCCGGCATGGTTTTCTGCACCGCCAGCGCCGCCTTGAGCGATCCGGGATTGGCGTTGTAGGTATCATCTAAAATGATCGAGCCGTGATATCCCGTGCGTATTTGCAAGCGACCAGCCACGGCTGAAGTGGCCTGTAAACCCTCGCGGATATCGTCAAGACTGGCACCGGCCGACCAGGCCGCAGCTGCTGCGGCCAGCGCATTGCGGACATTGTGCTGGCCGGCAAATGGCAAGCGCACGTCGCAGTCGCCGGCAACGCAATGCATGCGGAATTGTGTCTCAATGCCTGCGGCAGTCATGCGCTGATCGATCTCGCCAGCGCTGAAATCCGCTTGCTCCTCGATGCCAAAACTCAGTTTCTGACGCCGGCCGATCAGCTCTACCCAGAGTTCAGCGAAACGATCGTCGGCGTTATAAACCGCTACATCTGCCGGACCCAGTGCAGCAAACAATTCACCCTTGGCGCGGGCCACACCCTCGAGGCTGCCAAAGCCCTCAAGATGCGCCGGTCCCGCGTTGCTTACCACACCGACGGTGGGCAACGCGATACGCGCGAGATAATCGATTTCTCCAGGATGGTTGGCCCCGAGTTCGATCACCGCAGCGATACTTTCCTGACCGATTTCCAGCAGCGAAAGAGGGACCCCGATCTCGTTATTGAGGTTGCCGCGCGTGGCCAGCACAGGTCCGCGCTGACGCAAAATGCTGGCGGCCATTTCCTTTATCGTTGTCTTGCCATTGCTGCCGGTCACAGCAACCAGCGGAATATCGAAGCTCTGGCGCCATGAGCGGGCGTAGTCGCCGAGCGCCCGGCGAGTATCATCAACTTCGACCTGCGGCAAAACACATTCGGTGCGCCGCTGCACAAGCGCGCCGGCCGCCCCCTTGGCTGCGGCCTCTTCGACGTAAAGATTGCCGTCAAAATTGGGCCCCTTAAGGGCAACAAAGAGTTGCCCGCGTCGCAGGCTGCGCGAATCGGTACTTACCGAATCAAACAGCAGGTCCTCGCCATATAACTTGCCCGCAGTCACGGCGGCCAGGTGCGACAGCCTGACGGCGCTCATGCCGGCGCTCCTGCGTCACGGGCCATATCGATGGCGAGCAATCCGGACACCACTTCACGATCACTGAAGGGTTGCCTGCCACTGCCCGTCGTCTGGTAGTTTTCGTGACCTTTGCCGGCAATAACCACCACGTCGCCTGCGGCGGCCGCAGCGATTGCCATCGCAATTGCCGCCGCCCGATCGCGTTCTACTGTGACCGGCCGATTGCTGCCGGCGAGGATGCCCGCGACGATCTCGTCGGGATCCTCGCCGCGCGGATTGTCATCGGTAACGTAGACCTCGTCCGCCAGGCGCGTGGCAATCTCGCCCATTTGCGGACGCTTGCCCACATCACGTTCGCCGCCACAACCAAAGACCACCGACAGTTTGCCCGTGGCATGGGCGCGTGCCGCGCGCAGCACTTTTTCCAGGGCGTCGGGAGAGTGGGCATAGTCCACAATCGCCATTGGGCCATCTGACCCTTTGAAGGTTTCCATGCGCCCGGCCGGCGCCCGCACCTCTTCCAGTGCCGCCACTGCACGGCGGAAGCTGAATCCCCAGGCCAGCAGAATTCCCAGCGCGACCAGCAAGTTAGTGGCATTGAAGTCGCCCACCAGCCTGCTGTGCAGACGAGCGGCGCCGTGGCTGCTGGCAACCTGGAAGGTCAGGCCCTGCTCATGGGCGTCGACATCGATGGCGGCAAGCCATTCGCCTTTGACCGCCTGCGGATCCTGGGGCTCGACGATGATCTGCCGGGTTTTGTCCGGGAGACGCCTGGCAATCTCGCGTCCCCACGGGTCGCTGGCATTGAGTACTGCAATTGCCGGTGCATGGCGGGTGAAAAGGTCCAGCTTGGCGGCACCGTAGGCGTCCATGTCACCGTGATAATCCAGGTGATCACGACTGAGGTTGGTAAAAGCGGCGCAATTAAAACGCACGGCATTGACCCGCCCCTGCACCAGTGCATGCGAGGAAACTTCCATCGCAACATGCCTGACACCCTGCTCCAGCATGCCGGCCAGACTACGGTGCAGGCTGACAGCATCTGGCGTTGTCATTACCGAGCTTTGCAGCGCACCGGGTCGTCCGTTACCCAGCGTCCCCATTACCGCGCAGTCGGGCCCGAGTTTCTCCACCGCCTGTGCCACAAAAAAAGTAGTCGAAGTCTTGCCGTTGGTGCCGGTAACGCCGGCAATCTGCATAGCGGCCGAAGGTTCGCCGAAAAACCTGTCGGCAATCAGGCCGGCATGCTGCCGCAAGTCCGGCACCGCAACCCCAACCAGTTCCTTGCTCATATTTGGCGGAGCAACGCCTGGCAAGGGCTCCCAGGCCACGGCGACGGCACCGCGTGTTATGGCCTGATCAATAAAGTCGAGTCCGTGGTGTGAGGCACCGGCGGTAGCCAGAAACAGGCCGCCCGGCAATATATCCTGCGCCGACTGACTCAAATCCTGCAGCATCAGCTCGGGCACCGCGTCCGCGGTCAGGTCTTCCAGCAGACCGCGCAGGGAAACCGATCGAGCGGGTGTGGTCGCGGGCATCATGGCTTGGTCGCCGCCTGCAGGACAGGCGTCGCCGGTGCTTCGTCCAGGTCATCCGGCGCGACGTTGAGAATGCGCAGCGTGCCGGCGGCGACTTCGGCAAAAACCGGCGCCGCCACGTCACCGCCGTGATAGGCCTCACCCGCTGGCTCATCAATCATCACTGCAATGGCAATGCGCGGGCGCTGTACAGGTGCAACTCCGGCAAAAACTGCATGGTAGCGGTCATCTGAATAACCGCCGGCTTCCGACTTGCGGGCGGTACCGGTCTTGCCGGCGACGCGATAGCCGCGTACGCGTGCATGGTTACCGGTCCCCGCGTCGCCGACTACAGACTCCATTATTTGAATCAACTTGTCTGCCGTCGCTGGCGAGAGTATGCGTTCGCCCTGGGCTGGCTCCTCAAGTCGAACCATCGACACCGGGCGCCGGATGCCGCCTGCGCCGATTGCTGCATACGCTTGTGCCAGTTGCAGCGTCGTTACCGTGAGGCCGTAACCGTAAGACAACGTGGCCTGGTTGATCTCGCGCCAATGTTCGTAGTGGCTCAAAAGACCCGCCGACTCGCCCGGGAATCCGCTGCTGGTGAGTCGCCCAAGCCCGAGTCGTGACAGCGTGCTCCACAGCAATTCAGGTTCCAGCGCCAGAGCAATATGGGTCATACCAACATTGCTGGACTTGGTGACAACACCGGTTACATCCGTAAGACCATAGTCACGCTTGTCGCTGATCGTTTTATTACCAACCAGGACGAAGCCAGGGCGCGTATCGACTTGTGAGGCCGGCGCAAATTCGCCACTTTCCAGTGCAGCTGCTACGACCAGCGGCTTGATACTGGAACCAGGTTCGAAAATATCTGTAAGCGCGCGGTTGCGAAAACTCGACACGGCAGCTTGGCCGCGATTGTTGGGGTTGTAAGAAGGCTGGTTGGCGATCGCCAGAACCTCGCCGTTGTCAACATCCAGCACGACGATTGAACCGGAGCGTCCGCCGTGACGTCGGATCGCTGCCAGCAATTCACGGTAGGCGAGATACTGAACCCTGAGGTCAATACTCAGCGACAGATCTTTGCCTTGCCTCGGGCGACTTATACTGGCGACATCCTTGACCGAGCGTCCGAGCCTGTCTTTCAACACGCGCTTCGCCCCGTCGGTTCCGGCCAGCCAGTGATCGTAGGCAAGTTCCATGCCTTCCTGGCCACGGTCATCGATGTCGGTGAACCCCACCAGGTGCGAGGTCACTTCACCTGCCGGGTAGTAGCGGCGGTATTCGCGCAACGCATGCACGCCGGGAATTTCCAGCGCAAGCACCCGCGCTGCCTGCGCCGGGCGCATATGCCTGCGCAAGTAGACAAACTCTTTTTTTGCATTCTTCTCGATCTGGCGTCGCAGGTTTTGTTCGTCACGCTCCAGTGCCCGCGCCAGCGCGGACAGTTTTGCCGCTGCAGTGATCAGCTGCTGCGGGTTCGCCCAGATTGAATCCACCGGCGTGCTGACAGCTACAGGTTCACCGTTGCGATCGGTGATTCGACCCCGATGCGCGGAGATCTTTTCTGTGCGCAGATGTCGCGCTTCGCCTTGCGCGGAAAGAAAACCGTTGTCCAGAACCTGCAAATCAACGGCACGTGCCACCAGCCCCATGGATGCCACTGTGAATAGCATCAGCATGAAGCGTGCACGCCAGAGGCTGCGACGCTGCCAGCGGCTGTGTTCCGCAATTTGTCTGGCCGTCTGCCTCATGGCCGCACGATCACGACATCGGCGGGATCAGGAACCCGCATGTTCAGGCGCTCGCGCGCTATCTGCTCGATGCGCGCGTGAGTCGCCCAGGTGCTCTGCTCGATAAGCAGCCGATCCCAGTCAATGTCGAGTTCGTCCCGTTGCGAAAAGAGCTCCTGCAATTCAATGAATGCCTTGCGGGATTCGTGGCGCGCATAAACCACGCCCAGTGCCGACGCGATGGCGCCGCTCCACAACAAGACCAGTGCTGCCCAGGAACCCCGGGACACCTTGTTCATGGCAGCCGCTCCGCAATTCGCATGATCGCGCTGCGCGCCCGCGGATTAGCGGCCAGTTCTTCACGATCGGCGCGAACTGCCTTGCCGATCACGCGCAAGAGCGGCTGCGCCTCGGGCGGGATATCCGGCAGGCCCGCATACATCGGGTCAGGCTGTGCATGTTTGCGTATGAACCGCTTTACCAGGCGATCTTCCAGTGAATGAAAACTGATCACACACAGCCTTCCGCCTGGCGCCAGGATTTTGAGCGACTGGGCAAGACAAGATTGCAATTCGTCCAGTTCACGATTTATGAATATCCGAATTGCCTGAAATGCGCGCGTCGCGGGGTGCTTGTTACGCTCCCTCGCCGGGCTCGCCTTGCTGATTAAACTGGCAAGTTGCGCTGTGGTCTCGAGGCGACTCTGTGGTTCGCTGCGGACTTGTACGATAGCCCGTGCAATGCGGCGGTGAAATTTCTCCTCGCCAAAGTCTCTGAGGACCTTTGAAATATCACGCTCGTGGGCCCTGGCAAGCCATTGCGCTGCGCTTTCGCCGGTGCCCGGATCCATGCGCATGTCCAGGGGGCCATCGGTCTGAAAACTGAAGCCACGCTCCGGTGAATCCAGCTGCGGGGACGACACGCCGAGATCCATCAGCATGCCATTTACGTCGGCTTGCCAGCCGAGCTCCGCCACGCACTTCTCGAGCTGGCTGAACGGCGCCTGGCGCACATGCACTCTGCCATCACCAGCGAACAACTCGCGTGCGCTGCGGGCAGCGTCCGGGTCCCGGTCGAGTACCAGCAGCTGCCCGTCCACGCCAAGGCGCGCGAGGATTTCCCGGCTGTGCCCGCCCCGACCGAATGTCGCATCGACATATCTACCGTGCATGCTGATATTCAGACTTTCCAATACCTTCGTTAGAAGAACCGGCTGATGCTCTGGCTCCAACGCTCACTCCTAGAGCGAGAGAGACTCGAGTTCGCCGGGGAGTCCCTGATCCGAGTCTTGTTCCTGCAGCCAGGTATCGCGCTTTTCGTTCCAGCTATCCTCGTCCCACAATTCGAAGCGATTACCCTGCCCAATGAGCACGGCTTTCTTCGTCAAGCCGGCAAATTCCCTGAGTTCGGCAGGCAACAAAATGCGACCGCTGCCATCGAGGTCCACTTCGGTCGCGTACCCCACCATCAGCCGTTGCAGCTTGCGCGCCTGATGATTAAGACTGGGTAAGCGCATTAGCTTGCGTTCGATTTCTTCCCAGTCCGGCAACGGATAAATGAGCAGGCAGTAATCGCGGTCGACAGTGACCACCAGTTGCCCGCTGCAGCGATCCGCAATACGGTCCCGATAACGTGTCGGCACCGAGAGGCGACCCTTGGCATCGAGACTAATTTTGCTTGCGCCGCGGAACATGATTTCTGACTGGCAGGGGCTGATTTTCAGCCCATTTTTTCCCACTTTTTACCACTTTGTGACACTATGCGGTCGGTCTGCATCAGTGTCAATAACACTAAGCAAAAAACTGTTGCGCCACAGTTACTTAGGGGGGTAATCCGGACAATTTTTGAGCAATTTTCCGAACTCTTTAGAGACATAAATCAGTAGCTTGCCAGCACTTCTTGCGCTTGTTATGAAGAAACGAGATCGAAACAAGCAATCGTGCCTCGCCGGTCGCTTGCCTTGGGCATCAGCGCAAAATCAATAAAAACAAACAGTTAGCTCGGGCTACGAGAATTGGGCCCGCGGGGTAAGAAGTGGGAGCCGGCCGTTAAGCCGGGTTCTGTCGTGGACAGTCATTCATCTGGGTCGCATGTCACCATGCGCCTCGAGCAACCTACCCGGAAACACGCGCGGGCCGCGCGCTACGGCCAAAGGCCATGCGTTCCCCTATTTGGTCTTGCTCCGGGTGGGGTTTACCGTGCCGCGGTATGTTGCCATCCGCGCGGTGCGCTCTTACCGCACCTTTTCACCCTTGCCGGCACCTCGCGGTGCTTGGGCGGTATGTTTTCTGTGGCACTTTCCGTAGGCTCGCGCCCCCCAGGTGTTACCTGGCACCCTGCCCTGTGGAGCCCGGACTTTCCTCGACGCCTTGCGACGCCGCGACTGCCTGGCCGACTCCCGGGATCAACCATAGATGCCCCCGCCGACGCTTACAAGCTGCTTACGTGTTTTCGCCATTCCCTGCCGCGATGCGCTGGGTCAGGGCATAGGCTTTATTACGCGGTATCCCGGTCAGCCGCCGCAGCACCTGGGCGGCATTTTTTGCCGACAGATGTTCCAGCAATATGCGTGCCATGGCATCGACCTCCCCAGGTTCAGCAATGGCCTCGGCCGCGCCTGCCACCAGCACCACCATTTCTCCCTTTGACATCATTGCGTCATGCGCCACATCAGCCTGCAGAGACTCCAGAGAACCACGGTAGACCTGCTCGTGCAGCTTGCTCAGTTCGCGGGCCAGGACCGCACGCCGCGCACTGCCCAGCACCTTGCTCATGTCCGCCAGCACCTCACTCAAACGATGCGGGGCTACATAAAAAACCAGCGTGGCCTCGATCTTGGCGAGGCTCTCAAGTCGTTTGTGCCGCAGGGTGCTGCGCGCTGGCAAGAAGCCCTCGAACCAGAAGTGCCGGGTATCCAGGCCACTGACTGATAAGGCAGCAAGCGCCGCACAGGGACCCGGCACCGGTGATACGACGATGCCGGCGGCCGCCGCTGCGACAACAAGCCGTTGCCCCGGGTCGCTTACCAACGGTGTACCTGCATCGCTGATCAGCGCGATCGACTCGCCCGCGCAAAGCCGCTTTACAAGGCCGGGCACCCTGCTGGCCTCGTTGTGCTCATGCAGCGACACCATCGATGTGTGAATCCCGAAGTGATCCAGCAGCTTGCGGCTATGGCGTGTGTCCTCCGCGGCTATCAGGTCGACTTCGGCAAGCGTCGTGCGGGCGCGATCACTGAGGTCGGCAAGGTTGCCGATCGGCGTGGCCACGATGAACAAACTTGCACTCATAATTTGACAGCTCCCCTGCCACCTCGGACACTGCATCGCATGTTTAGTTACACGCCCATCGTGCACCGCCCCGATCGCGACACGCAAGCGACGCCGGTGGTGCGTCGGCTGGCCGGGTTATTTGTTTGCCTGGCAATGGCCGGACTGTTGGTCGGCTGCGAGGCGCTGCCTGCGGGCCGGCCCGACGCCGACACGCGTTACACCGAAACCCGCGCCGGGCGACTCGAAAGAGCCGGCCGTCATGCCCAGGCAGCAGAATTGTATGAACAGGCAGCCGCAGCCAGCACTGACCCCGATCGCTTGTGGTTGCGGGCAGCCGGGCAATGGCATGCCGCGGGCAATTGGGCGGATGTCCTGCGAGTATTGCAGCGCATATCGGGACCTCTGGCAGCCAATGATCAACTGCAGCACACCTTGCTCGGTGCCTCCGCTGCCTTGTCACTGGGCGATGAAAATCTGGCCAGCAGCTGGCTTGAACGCATGCCGCAGCCCACGCCGGACAATGCCCGTCCCGCGCTGTTATGGCTGCAGATTCGCCTCGCGCTTTTGCAAGGCCAGACGCAACGCGCAGTCGAGCTCAATGTTGAACGCGAGGTCTGGCTCGCCCGCTCGGAGGACGTACTCGCGGGCCGGCGCGCCTTGCTGGACGCTCTGGGCAAGCAAGAATTTCCGGATGCAGCGCCCGATGAAGCCGACACGTCCCCGCACGCCGGCTGGCTGGCTCTTGCGAGGATCGTTTCCCAAGCAGACAGGGACCCGTTCGTGGTGCGCAGCTCACTTCGCAAATGGCAGGAACGATTCCCGGATCATCCCGCGGTTGTGCTGTTGCCAGAGCTGGCGGACGAATACCGGCAATTGCTGGATTATCCGCAGCGACTCGCAATTCTCCTGCCAGCAAGCGGGCGCCTTGGACCGGCTGGGGCAGCCGTTCGCGATGGCTTGATGGCCGCCTACCTGCGCCATGATGAGTCGCGACCTGAGCTGCGTTTTTATGACACGAATGCCCAGGACGCGGCTGACGTGTATGCGCGTGCGGTGCTCGATGGTGCCGACTTTGTCATTGGCCCCCTTACCCGCGACGCAGTCTCAACACTGGCAGGCAGCGTCACACTCCCGGTGCCGACTCTGGCACTCAACAATGTTACCGGCGATGCGATGATACCGGGCATCTATCAGTTCGGCCTGACCCCCGAAGACGAAGCCCGGCAAGCGGCGCGTCGTGTGTTGAATGACGGCTTGATACAGGGGGTTGCCCTGGTGCCGGCCAGCGAGTGGGGCGGCAGGATGCTCACCGCATTTCGCGACGAACTCAGCGTTGCCGGTGGAATGCTGCTTGACTATCAGGACTACGCGCCACGCGAGGACGACTTTTCGCAGCCGATTACAACCGTATTGCATCTTGCCGAAAGCCGAGGTCGCCACCGCGCGCTGGTCGACGTTCTGGGCAGACGCATCGAATTTGAGCCTCGCAGGCGCCAGGATGTGCAATTTATTTTTCTTGCAGCGACACCCGACATCGGCAGGCTGATGCGCCCGCAGTTGCGTTTTCATTACGCGTCCAGCCTGCCGGTTTATGCTACCTCGGCAATTTATGAACAAAACCCTGATCGCAATGGTGACTTGAATGGCGTGTCATTTACGGATATTCCCTGGCTGATCGACGATGCACCGGAAATTGTCGCGATGCGTGAAGAAGTGACCCGCCTGTTTCCCGGAAACATGCGCAGCTGGCCGCGCCTTTATGCCCTGGGCTTCGATGCCTACCGGCTTGTGCCCGCCTTGTTCAGCGGCAAACTCCTGGAAGAACAGACCATCAGCGGACTCACTGGCGAACTTTCCCTGAACCGTGACGGCCAGGTGCGCAGGAAATTGAAGTGGGCAAGATTTGAAGCGGGCATACCGGTCTTGCTGGAAGAACCAGCGACACTGCCAGGTCCGGGAGATGGACCCGCACCGTGAGCGGGGCTGGCGCGCGTCGCAAGGGACATGACATCGAGCGCCTGGCCGAGAGCTGGCTGCAGAAGCGCGGACTAAAACCTGTCGCCAGGAATTACTGTTGCCGGCTGGGGGAACTCGATCTGGTCATGCAGGAACCCGGTCAGCTGGTTGTCGTGGAAGTGAAATACCGGCAGTCCGGCGCGCTGGTAAGCGGCGCTGAATCCCTCACCATAAACAAACAAAAACGCATTGCACGGACAACGCTGCACTTCCTGCAGCGGCATGAGACTCTGGCCGACCAGGCCGTGCGCTTCGACCTCGTCGCTGTCACCGGTAAGGAAACAACGCGGTCGTTCGAGTGGATACGCGATGCCTTCCGCACGGCGCTATAATGCCCCGTACTTACAACTGCCCTGGAACATCATGACCCCCGAGAACCGCGTGCTCGAGTTTTTTTCGGCCAGTGCCGATCTCAAGCGTGCAGCTGGACCCATACTGGCCGCGCCAATTGTGCGCGCGGGTGACAGCATAGCCCAATGTCTGCTGGCAGGCGGCAAGGTGCTGAGCTGCGGCAATGGGGGTTCGGCTGGCGATGCACAACATTTTTCTTCGGAAATGCTCAATCGTTTT